>NZ_JAUJTZ010000018.1:0-94021 GCF_030433455.1 Yersinia sp. 22-579
TTGGAGCGGGAAACGAGACTCGAACTCGCGACCCCGACCTTGGCAAGGTCGTGCTCTACCAACTGAGCTATTCCCGCTCTGGGTCATAATTTCCGGTACTGAATCTGTTTGCGCTTGCTTGCAAATTCTTCATCGGTACGGGGTGCGCATTATACGAGAAATCCGTTTTGCCGCAAGCCCCTGAAAGCAAAAAAATCATTTTTTGGTTTAAGTGCCGATTAAAACAACAATATGCTGTTTTTACCAGCACCGGTTAATTATTTTTGAATAAAATGTTCGCGGTAGTAGGCCAGCTCAGCCACGGACTCGCGAATATCATCCAGTGCCTGATGAGTATTTTGCTTTTTAAAACCGGCCAAAATCTCGGGTTTCCAGCGGCGTGCCAGCTCTTTCAAGGTGCTGACATCCAGATAGCGGTAATGGAAGTATGCTTCCAACTCGGGCATATAACGGAACAGGAAGCGGCGATCTTGACCCACACTGTTACCACAGATAGGCGAAGTGCCAGCCGGAACCCACTGCTTTAGAAACTCAATGGTTTGCAATTCAGCATCATGATCATTAAACGGGCTGGCTTTGACCCGCTCGACCAAACCACTGCCAGTATGAGTGCGCACATTCCACTCATCCATTAGCCCAAGCTGCTCATCAGATTGATGGACAGCCAACACCGGGCCTTCTGCCAGGATATTCAAATTAGCATCGGTGACCAGCGTAGCGATCTCGATGATCCGATCCCTTTCAGGATCAAGACCGGTCATTTCCAGATCGATCCAGATCAGATTATTTTGATTTTCTGCCATGATATTTCCTGCCTGTTAGCTGGGGAGACTACCGAACAAACGGTTTATTGATAAAATAATGTGTATCATAGCCTTTTTGGTCGCAACCAGCGACATACCCAACGTAAGTGGGGTCGCAGCTAACCATTCTGAGGCTTCAAGTATGAAGAGTATAAATGCAGATTCAAGTGAGGCGCAGTGAGCAAGAATAAACTGTCCAAAGGTCAACAACGCCGTGTGCAGGCCAACCATCAGCGCCGGCTACGCACTGATAGAAAACCTGAGTTAGATGACTCTCAGCTTGGCGATGCGCAAGAAGGTATCGTAATCAGTCGTTTCGGTCAGCATGCTGATGTCGAAGCCGCCGATGGTGTTCAGCACCGTTGTAATATCCGTCGCACCATCAAGTCACTGGTTACCGGTGACCGCGTGGTCTGGCGTCCCGGCCTGCAAGCGCAGGAAGGCGTGCGGGTTAAAGGTATCGTCGAAGCCGTTCATGAGCGAACATCAGTTCTGACGCGCCCTGATCTCTATGACGGCGTGAAACCGATCGCGGCGAATATTGATCAGATCGTCATCGTTTCGGCGATCTTACCCGAACTTTCTCTCAATATTATCGACCGCTATCTGGTGGCCTGTGAAACATTGGATGTCGAGCCGTTAATCGTACTGAATAAAATCGATTTACTGGATGCTGATGGCCGCAAATTCGTTGACGGCATGATGGATATCTATCGCCGTATTGGCTACAACGTATTGGAAGTTTCCAGCCAGACCCGTGAAGGGATGGAAGCCTTTGAACAGGCGTTGGCTGGGCGGATAAGTATCTTTGCCGGTCAATCTGGTGTCGGTAAATCCAGCCTACTCAATGCGCTGTTACCGCCAACGGATAACGAAATTCTGGTGAATACCGTTTCGGACAACTCAGGTTTGGGCCAACACACCACCACCGCCGCTCGTTTGTATCATTTCCAGCATGGTGGTGATGTGATTGATTCACCGGGCGTTCGTGAATTCGGCCTCTGGCATCTGGCTCCGGAACAAATCACCCAAGGATTTGTCGAATTCCGTGATTATCTTGGCCATTGCAAATTCCGCGATTGTAGCCACACCAACGATCCCGGTTGTGCGCTACGCGAGGCGGTGGAGCAAGGCAAAATTGCCGAAGAGCGCTTTGATAATTACCATCGGATTCTGGAAAGTATGGAACAGGCAAAACCTCGCAAGACATCAGATAGCGACGAAAAGTGATGTCTTTATAACGGTTTTCAAATTCTATACTTAATGACTTACATCGTGGCGCATAGATACAATGCGCCCCCTAATTTTTATAGCTCATAGTTTTTATAGCTCATAGCAAACCCAAGAGGTCTACGTGCTGGACAGTATCAAGATCAGATTACAATATTTACTCCCCAAACAAGGCCTGACCCGCTTGGCTGGCTGGGGTGCGGATAAGCAAGCTGGCTGGTTGACACAACTGGTTATCAAGGCGTTTGCCCGCTACTACAAAGTCGATATGAAAGAAGCACAAGATCCTGAATTCTCTGCTTATCGCACATTTAACGAATTCTTTGTGCGCCCGCTACGTGCCGGTGCGCGCCCAGTTGTTGCTGAGGAAAATCTATTAGCTCAACCTGCTGATGGTGCTATCAGTCAGTTGGGTACCATTCATGATGGGCAAATCTTGCAAGCAAAAGGCCACGACTACAGTGTGGAAGCTTTGCTGGCAGGTAACTATATGCTCGCTGCCGAGTTCCAGAATGGTCAGTTTGTCACTACCTATCTGGCCCCTCGCGACTATCACCGGGTGCATATGCCGTGTGATGGTGTGTTGCGTGAAATGATTTATGTTCCGGGTGATTTATTCTCGGTCAATCCATTGACCGCAGCGAATGTTCCCAACCTGTTCGCCCGTAATGAGCGCGTTATTTGTATCTTTGATACCGCCTTTGGCCCGATGGCCCAAATTTTAGTGGGTGCTACTATCGTTGGCAGCATAGAAACTGTCTGGGCTGGCACCATTACGCCACCACGCGAAGGTGTTATTCGCCGCTGGACCTACCCACAAGCAGGGGCTGAAGGTGCGATAGCACTGGAGAAAGGGCAAGAAATGGGCCGCTTTAAATTAGGCTCGACGGTGATTAACCTGTTTGCTGAAGGCAAAGTATATTTAGCGCCACAGTTAAACAGCGGTTCGGTGACCCGCATGGGTGAAGTCCTTGCCGAAGCCGTCCCTGTTACTCCGCCGTGCTAGCCTTCGGCTTAAGGCATAATTGATGTTAAGGAGCCCTTACTTGCGTCCAATGATTTCCTGGCCTTTAAGCAAATTACTGCCTTTTGGCCTGCTACTGTCGTTTATCATGTTGTTATCCCTGCCGCTGCATGCGGCAACTCAGCCGAATGAAGAACAGCTCAGGCAAGAGTTGAAACAGGCTGAAGCCAATAAAGGGATGGCAAATCAGGCAGAAATTGTTCAGGCGCTGCAAGGGGCTCTTAGTTGGCTGGCGGATGCGAAAGAATCTGATATCCGCGCTCAGCAGTATCAAAAAGCCATTGATGATTTTCCCAAGCTGACCCGCGAACTACGCCAACAGTTAGCACAGGAAGGGGATAAACCTCTGCCGGTGCCTAACAATATGTCCACATCCGAGCTGGAACAGCAGGTGCTGCAAATCAGCAGCCAGTTGTTAGAGCTGAGCCGTCTGTCACAGCAAGAACAAGATCGCGCCCGCGAAATCAGTGAGTCACTCAATCAACTGCCACAACAGCAATCAGAAGCGCGACGAATTCTGACAGAAATCAGCTCGCGCTTGCAGGCGCAGAGCGGCCCAACCACGCCAGCCGCGCAAGCTCAACTGGCGTTATTGCAAGCTGAGGCCGTGGCGCGCAAAGCGAAAGTCAATGAGCTGGAGCTTTCCCAGCTTTCCGCCAATAATCGCCAGGAATTATCACGGCTACGGGCCGAACTCTACAAAAAGCGTCAGGAGCGGGTCGATACCCAGCTTCAGGCATTGCGTAATACCCTAAATAATCAGCGCCAACAGGCCGCAGAACAAGCACTTGAGCGAACAGAGCTACTGGCCGAGCAAGGTGGCGATTTACCGGCGTCGATTACTCAGCAGTTACAGATAAACCGTGAGTTGTCTCAAGCACTGAATCAGCAAGCGCAGCGCATCGATCTTATTTCCTCGCAGCAACGTCAGGCTGTCTCACAGACCCAGCAAGTCCGACAGGCACTCAGCACCATTCGTGAGCAGGCCCAGTGGCTAGGGGTTTCAACCGCATTAGGTGAAGCACTCCGCGCGCAGGTTTCCAGGTTGCCGGATGTACCAAAATCTCAGCAATTGGACCGCGATATGGCCCAGTTACGGGTACAGCGCCTGCAATATGAGGACATGCTCGAGAAGTTACAGCAGCAAAATGTCAAATTAACTCAAGATGATGGCACGCCACTCACCACCGAACAGCAGCGGATTCTGGATGCCCAGTGGCGTACGCAGCGTGAATTATTGAACTCTCTGCTCTCCGGTTATGACACCCAGATTCTTGAATTGACCAAGCTGAAAGTGGCTAACAGCCAGTTAGTGGATGCTTTAAGTGAAGTGCGTGAGGCCACACACCGTTACCTGTTTTGGGTCGCGGATGTCAGCCCGATTTCACTCTCCTATCCAGTGAATGTCGCTCATGATCTTACCCGCTTATTGTCGCTGGATACGCTGGCGCAGTTGAGTGGGGCCTTCGTGATGATGATGACTAATCAGGAGACATTGCTACCAATTATTGGTGCGCTACTGTTTGTTGGTTTCAGTATCAGCTCTCGCCGCCACTATCATGCCTTCCTTGAACGCGCCAGCAGCCGTGTAGGCAAAGTGACACAAGACCATTTTTCCCTGACGCTACGTACTGTGTTCTGGTCGATTTTGATGGCACTGCCGCTACCAGTTTTATGGGCCGCGGTCGGTTATGGATTGCAAAATGCCTGGTCGTATCCGATGGCAATTGCCATTGGGAATGCCGTTACCGCGACCGTACCGGTGCTGTGGGTATTTATGATAAGTGCTTCATTTGCCCACCCACATGGCCTGTTTATTACCCATTTCCGCTGGTCACCGACCCAAGTCGGGCGGGCAATGCGCTTCTATCGTATGTCAGTGTGGTTAATTATCCCGCTGATGATGGCACTGATTACCTTCGAGAATTATAACGACCGTGAATTCGCCGGCACACTGGGCCGGTTATGCTTTATTTTGCTATGTATCGCCTTGAGTTTGGTGACCAACAGCTTGAAGCGGGCCGGGATTCCTCTCTATCTGGATAAGAAAGGTTCTGGCGAGAATATCGTTAATGTGGCGCTGTGGGGGCTGCTGCTGTCCGCGCCATTGATTGCCGCATTAGCGTCTGCGCTGGGTTATCTCACCACATCACAGGCACTGTTGGCACGTCTGGAGACCTCGGTTGCTATCTGGTTCTTCTTGTTGGTGGTTTACCATATTATTCGCCGCTGGATGCTGATTCAGCGCCGCCGCATTGCCTTTGATCGTGCCAAGCAGCGACGTGCCGATATTCTGGCGCAACGCGCCCGTGGCGAGGATGATACGCCGCACAATAACAGCACCGAAGGTTCCATTGATGTAGAAGAGCCGGTAATTGATCTGGATGTGATCAGCGCCCAGTCTCTGCGGCTAGTGCGATCCATTCTGACCATGATCGCGTTGGTTTCAGTGATCGTGCTGTGGTCTGAGATTCACTCGGCTTTCGGTTTCCTGGAAAACATTCGGCTGTGGGATGTGTCATCGACGATCAATGGTATTGAGTCGGTACAGGCGATCACCATGGGATCATTATTGATCGCCATTTTGGTGATGATTGTGACTACCCAACTGGTGCGTAACCTCCCTGCGCTGCTGGAACTGGCGCTGTTACAGCATTTGGATCTCACGCCGGGAACAGGCTATGCCATTTCGACTATCACCAAGTATCTGTTAATCCTGTTCGGTAGCTTACTTGGCTTCTCAATGTTAGGGATTGAATGGGCAAAATTCCAATGGCTGGTTGCCGCACTGGGTTTGGGGTTAGGCTTTGGTTTGCAGGAGATTTTCGCTAACTTTGTCTCTGGCTTGATCATCTTGTTTGAGAAACCGATCCGTATCGGAGATACCGTGACCATCCGTGATCTCACCGGTAGCGTCACCAAAATCAATACCCGCGCGACCACTATCTCTGACTGGGACCGCAAAGAAATTATCGTGCCGAATAAGGCCTTTATCACTGAGCAATTTATTAACTGGTCACTGTCGGATTCCATTACCCGTGTAGTGCTAACTGTACCGGCTCCAGCAGAAACCAGCAGTGAGGAAGTGACGGAGGTATTACTGACCGCCGCGCGTCGCTGTACGTTGGTATTGGATAACCCGCCACCGGAGGTCTATTTGGTCGATCTCCAGCAAGGGATCCAGATTTTCGAGCTGCGTATCTATGCCGCTGAGATGGGCCACCGTATGCCACTGCGCCATGAGATCCACCAGCTGATTCTGGCGGGTTACCGCGAGCACGGTATTACTCTGCCGTTCCCACCTTTCCAGGCCCGTTTGGAAACACTGGGACGTGGGCGTGTGGTTTCTTCGAATCGTAGCCGCACACCGGGTAGTTTGTAAGATAAATCAGTGAGTAAGACACAAAAATGCCCTGAGCCTTCACAGGTCAGGGCATTTGAGGTTAATGATAAAGTGCTCGCTGCGGTGAAAACAGGCAGATCGTAAAGACGCCGTAAATACATCCATGTAGGCTCGAGCCGCGCCATCCCTGGCGCGGACGCTTTACTCTTCTGCCTGTCCTCACCTCCTGAGATCGAGTCGTCGAGGTTTGTCAGCAGTCTGAAATACCCTGAGCCTTCACAGGTCAGGGCATTTCTTTTAACACCGCTGCGGCGCCAAGGACGAAGAGGAATTAGGCAATATCGACCGGGAAGGCAATAACATCACTCAGCCTTTCCGCCCCCAGCGCCAACATCACCAAACGATCAACCCCTAATGCCACGCCAGAACAATCCGGTAAACCGTGCTTCAGGGCATCAATCAGATTCATATCAATGGGATGTTGTGGCAAACCCCGTTTTTCGCGGCTGCGATTATCTTGCTCAAAACGTTTCAATTGCTCATCGCCGTCAGTCAGCTCATGGAAACCATTCGCCAGCTCAATACCTTTAAAGTAAACCTCAAAGCGTTCTGCCACGCGGTGATCTTCTGTGCTGATCACAGCAAGAGAAGCCTGCGACGCCGGGAAGTGATAGACAAAAGCCGGTTTATCACGGCCAATATGGGGTTCAACCCCAACGGTGAACAGCAATTGCAGCAGCGTATCGCGATCTTCTTCTGTATCGGCAATATTGCTTAAATCCAGTTTGGCCGCGGCTTCGCGCAATTGCACTTTATCCGCTGACAGAGGGTCAATATCCAAATGACGCAAGAATGCCTGCTGATAAGAAAGCCTTTCTGAGCTATCGCAATCCAGAATTTGTTGCAGCAGATCATCAACCTCATCCATCAGACGATACATATCATAATGCGGGCGATACCATTCCAGCATAGTGAATTCAGGATTGTGATGACGGCCAGCTTCTTCATTGCGGAAACTGCGCCCCAATTGATAGATAGAGCCGCTACCCGCTGCCAACAGGCGCTTCATGTGATATTCCGGACTGGTCATCATGTACAGCGTCAAACCATCGGCAGCGCCCGGGCCAACAAACCGGGTTTGGAATGGGACTAAATGGATGTCCGTCACTGTCGCTTGGCTCATGGTGGGCGTTTCAACTTCTAATACGCCACGATCGGCAAAAAAGCGCCGGATCTCTGCCATTATTGCTGCGCGCTTCAACAAATTGGCGATGGGTGCACTCGGCTGCCAGCTTGCCGTTTCGCTCATGGTGGTTAACTCCGAAATCAAACAGGGGGTGCAGTCTACTCGCATCTACTCACTCAGACAAATCTGTCACTCATCTGCCAGATTTCCCCCTCGAATTCAGCATTTCACTCTGTGAAAAAGACTTTTGCCCAGCATATCCTGTCTGGGATCACGTTTTTGCTAGTAATGCCCTTGAGGTAGTTCAAATAAAACAAAACAATCGATCACATCAAATTTCTACCACTTAGCATTGGGTATAATTATTCCCATGTAAAAAGTAAGAAATAGCTATTCTTAATATCATCATTCTGGTCGCTGACTAATAAGTTAGCGGGATAATAATTTTAAAAATATATATAAATTTTAATTATATATACCAAAAATAATTCGAGTTGCAGGAAAGCGGCTATTGAGTGAGTCCCGATGAGCCTATCTATTTTAAGGTCAACAGGCAGTCAATGATTCGGGTAAACGAAAGCAGCCAACACACATGTAGCTTGAAGTATGACGGTATTTCACTTGAACAATGGAGAAGCGCAGTGCAAACCTTTAACGCCGATCTTGCCATTATCGGGGCCGGGGGAGCTGGTTTACGTGCAGCAATAGCCGCAGCGGAAGCCAACCCTCAGCTGAAGATTGCTCTGATCTCGAAAGTATACCCAATGCGTAGCCATACTGTGGCTGCCGAAGGGGGATCAGCTGCTGTCACACAGGACCACGATACCTTTGACTACCATTTCCACGATACCGTAGCCGGTGGCGACTGGTTATGCGAACAAGATGTTGTGGACCACTTTGTCCATAGCTGCCCGGAAGAAATGGCACAGTTGGAAATTTGGGGCTGCCCATGGAGCCGTAAGCCAGATGGTTCTGTTAACGTCCGTCGTTTCGGCGGAATGAAAATTGAACGGACCTGGTTTGCAGCAGATAAAACCGGCTTCCACATGCTACACACCCTGTTCCAGACCTCTTTAAAATACCCACAAATTCAACGATTTGATGAGCATTTTGTGCTGGATATTCTGGTAGATGATGGTCAGGCTCGTGGTGTTGTTGCCATGAATATGATGGAAGGCACTCGGGTACAAATCCGTGCCAATGCTGTGGTCATGGCCACTGGCGGCGCAGGTCGGGTTTATCGTTATAACACCAACGGCGGTATTGTTACCGGTGATGGTATGGGGATGGCTTTCCACCACGGCGTGCCACTGCGTGACATGGAATTTGTGCAATATCACCCTACCGGCTTACCGGGTTCAGGCATCTTGATGACCGAAGGTTGTCGTGGTGAGGGCGGTATTCTGGTCAACAAAGATGGCTACCGTTATTTGCAGGATTACGGCATGGGGCCAGAAACCCCGCTCGGCGAGCCAAAGAACAAATACATGGAACTCGGCCCGCGCGATAAAGTATCGCAAGCCTTCTGGCATGAATGGCGTGCTGGCCGCACTATCGCCACGCCGCGTGGTGATGTGGTCTATCTGGACTTACGCCACTTGGGCGAGAAAAAACTGCTTGAGCGCCTGCCATTCATCTGTGAATTGGCAAAAGCTT
The DNA here is from genome assembly GCF_030433455.1 of Yersinia sp. 22-579. Lineage (NCBI taxonomy): Bacteria > Pseudomonadati > Pseudomonadota > Gammaproteobacteria > Enterobacterales > Yersiniaceae > Yersinia > Yersinia sp. 22-579. The sequence continues at coordinate 9,243 of NZ_JAUJTZ010000018.1, forward strand.
ATGTCGGTGTTGATCCGGTTAAAGAGCCAATCCCGGTGCGCCCAACCGCGCATTACACCATGGGCGGCATCGAAACCAACCAGCAGTGTGAAACCCGAATCAAAGGGCTGTTCGCTGTTGGTGAATGTTCTTCTGTTGGCCTGCACGGCGCAAACCGTCTGGGCTCCAACTCACTGGCAGAACTGGTGGTCTTTGGCCGTCTTGCTGGCGAACAAGCTGCTCAGCGCGCCATGGAAAGCAACCCTGCCAATGGCAGTGCGCTGGATGCACAGGCCCGTGATGTGGAAACTCGCCTGAGCAACCTGATGAAACAGGAAGGCACTGAAAACTGGTCTAAAATCCGTGATGAAATGGGCTTATCAATGGAAGAAGGTTGTGGCATTTACCGCACACCGGAACTGATGCAGAAGACCGTGGATAAGCTGGCTGAGCTGAAAGAGCGCTTCAAACGCGTGAAAATCACCGATAACTCCAGTGTTTTCAATACCGACCTGCTCTATACCATTGAGCTGGGTTATGGTTTAGATGTGGCCGAATGTATGGCCCACTCTGCACTGAATCGTAGAGAATCCCGCGGGGCGCACCAACGTCTGGATGAAGGCTGCACCGAACGTGATGATGTGAACTTCCTCAAACACACGCTGGCCTTCCATACCCCTGGCGGCGCACCACGCCTTGAATACAGCGACGTAAAAATTACCAAGCTGGCCCCGGCAAAACGCGTTTATGGTGGTGAAGCTACCGCCCAAGATGCCAAAGATGCAAAAGATTTAAAGGATAAGGAGCAGGCGAATGACTGATATGAAACTCCTGAAAATGGAAGTCATGCGCTATAACCCGGAACGTGATAGCGAACCTCACTTCGAAACCTTTGAAGTGCCTTACGATGAGCAGACCTCTCTGCTGGATGCGTTGGGGTATATCAAAGATAACCTGGCACCAGATCTGTCTTATCGCTGGTCTTGCCGGATGGCCATTTGTGGCTCGTGCGGCATGATGGTCAACAAAGTGCCAAAACTCGCCTGTAAGACTTTCCTGCGCGAATATACCGGTGGGATGAAGGTTGAGGCGCTGGGTAACTTCCCAATCGAGCGCGATTTAGTGGTTGATATGACTCACTTTATTGAAAGTCTGGAAGCCATCAAACCTTATATCATTGGCAATGAGCGTAAACCTAAAGACGGTCCGAATAAGCAGACTCCGGCCCAAATGGCGAAATACCACCAGTTCTCTGGCTGTATTAACTGTGGCCTGTGCTATGCCGCCTGCCCGCAGTTTGGTCTGAATCCTGAGTTTATTGGCCCAGCAGCCATCACTCTGGCTCACCGTTACAATCTGGATAACCGTGATCACGGTAAGAAAGAGCGTATGCCACCGCTTAACGGCAAAAATGGTGTCTGGAGTTGTACCTTTGTTGGCTACTGTTCTGAAGTTTGTCCTAAGCACGTTGACCCTGCAGCTGCTATCCAGCAAGGCAAGGTTGAGAGTGCAAAAGACTTCATGATCGCCATGCTGAAACCACAATAAGGGAGGGGAAACAGTAATGACTACTAAACGTAAAGCTTACGTCCGTACCATGGCCCCGAACTGGTGGCAACAGCTCGGTTTTTATCGCTTTTATATGTTGCGTGAAGGCACTTCCGTACCCACAGTCTGGTTCAGTATTCTGTTGATTTACGGAGTGTTCGCACTGAAAAGTGGCCCAGCAGGGTGGGAAGGCTTTGTTGGATTCCTGCAAAATCCGCTGGTGCTACTGATCAATATCATTACGTTATTGGCCGCTGTGTTACATACCAAAACTTGGTTTGAACTGGCACCAAAGGCCGCCAATATTATTGTTAAAGACGAAAAAATGGGTCCAGAGCCAGTTATCAAGGCGCTGTGGGTTGTGACTATCGTGGCTACCGCGATTATTCTGGCCGTTGCCTTACTCTAACCCGGAGGAGAACAAGATGAATCAAGTCCCTAAGCGCTCCGATGAACCTATCTTCTGGGGTCTGTTCGGTGCCGGCGGCATGTGGAGTGCCATTATTGCACCTGCAGTTATTCTGTTGGTTGCTATTTTGCTGCCACTGGGTGCCTTCCCAGGAGAAGCATTAAGCTATGAGCGCGTGCTGGCATTTTGTCAGAGTTTCATTGGCCGGGTATTCCTGCTGCTGATGATTATTCTGCCACTGTGGTGTGGTTTACATCGCATCCACCACGCCATGCATGATTTGAATATCCACGTCCCCGCCGGGAAATGGGTATTCTATGGCCTGGCTGCCATTCTGAGTGTGGTCGCTATCATCGGTGTTCTGACACTGTAATTGCCCACACCCTATCAGCGGCCCGTGCTTATGCCGGGCCGTTTTTTTCTACCACCAACAACTTATCCCGCTAATACTTATTCTGCTAATATCACGTTCCACCAATAACTCAGATTCATCCATTTGCCTCTTTTATAAGTGATAGCTATTCTCAGTTACAGACTAATAACTGAAATACTAAGGAATACAGATGCGTCTGTGGTCAAAATTATCCGTAATAACAGCAACGTTGCTTTCTGTCGCTTGTGGTGTCACGCCGCCAAAAGACGTGAAAATCGTCGATAACTTCCAACTACCCCGCTATCTCGGCACCTGGTATGAAATTGCCCGACTGGACCATTCCTTTGAGCGCGGATTAAATAATGTCACTGCTAATTACTCACCCCGTGATGATGGCGGTGTAAAAGTTATTAATCGGGGTTATAACGCGAAGAAACAGCAATGGCAGGAGAGTATCGGCAAAGCCTATTTTATTGGTTCTCCGCAACAAGCCTCACTGAAAGTCTCTTTCTTTGGTCCATTTTATGGCGGCTATAATGTCATTGATTTAGATGATGAATATCAACATGCGTTGATTGCTGGCCCTAACCGGGAATATCTGTGGATATTATCCCGCACGCCGACGATTGATAACCAAACCCGCGATCGTTTGGTGTCTGTCGCGCAGCATTATGGTTTCCCGGTGGAAGAGTTGATATGGGTTAAACAAGGGGAGATCCCTCCCCTATAATTTATGAAGCCAGCTTCAGCCCGATAATTCCGGCTAAAATAAGCCCCAGACTAAATATGCGCGCCAAGCTGGCCGATTCCCCTAGTAGCACAATGCCTAGAATAGCGGTTCCCACTGCACCAATACCGGTCCAGACCGCATAAGCCGTGCCTGCTGGGAGTGTTTTCATGGCATAGGCCAATAAGAAGACACTGGCTGCCATGGCGACCAGAGTAACAATACTGGGTGTCAGACGCGTAAAACCATGGGAATATTTCAGGCCGATAGCCCAAATCACTTCTAACAAACCTGCAATAACCAGAATAATCCAAGCCATGGTAACCACCTCGCTCAGGCGGGGTCGTCCCCGAAAAAAACAGATGCGTGCCGGGTCGTCCCAGGCAGCCGATAAGTAAGGGTGATACGTTATCACTCTAAATAATAAGCTTCAATATTATGCTCAATCAAAAATAAAGCCGGCGACAATTGCCGCCGATAACAATGCAACTTGCAGTCTATTCAGCACTGCGTTCAATAGCACTACCCGCGCTTTGAACATCTTTACCCACACCTTTGGTGGTATTGCAGGCGCTCAATGAAGAGATAACTAACAATGAGAAAATAATGGCGATGCTTTTCTTCAACATTATAGAAGATCCTTATGGTATGAAATTATCTATACGCTCTATAAGGATAGTCAAAAAAATAGCATTGCACTTTTTCTGACTTAAATTGCTGTAATGGATAGCTAACCCCAGATAGCAGAAAACCGCCGATTAAGCGGTTTTCTTTCATTCTCAGCGTAACTTTCGCACAGCTTTACGGTGCTGGCTTACTTAACGCGAGAAACGTATTCGCCAGAGCGAGTATCAACTTTGATGACTTCGCCAACCTGTACGAATAGTGGCACTTTGACCACTGCACCGGTGCTCAGCGTTGCTGGCTTACCACCCGTACCGGCAGTATCACCTTTCAGGCCTGGGTCAGTGTCAACAATTTCGAGTTCAATAAAGTTTGGTGGGGTCACAGAAATAGGCTGACCATTCCACAGAGTTACGATACATTCAGCTTGGTCAATCAACCACTTAGCATTATCACCAATGGCTTTAGCATCGGCTTGCAGTTGTTCGTAAGTCTCATTATTCATGAAGTGCCAGAACTCACCGTCGTTGTACAGGTAAGTCAGGTTCAGATCGTTAACGTCAGCGCCTTCCAGAGAATCGGTTGATTTGAAAGTCTTTTCAACGCGCCCGCCAGTCAGCAGACGGCGCATCTTAACACGAGCAAAAGCCTGGCCTTTGCCTGGTTTTACGAACTCGCTGGACTCAACTGCATAAGGCTCGCCCTCGAACATGATTTTAAGACCGGGACGAAAATCGTTGCTATAATAACTGGCCATGATGGTCCTCAAGAAACTGGTAGTAAGCCTAAAAAATGGCAAGTATTGTAACCCGAAACATGCCAATTAGAGAAGATTGGTTGCAACAACTCGCCGATGTAATTACTGATCCGGACGAATTGCTAAGAATTCTGCAGTTAAATGAACATCCTAACCTGCAACAAGGTACTGCTGCGCGTCGTTTATTCCCCTTAAGAGTGCCCCGAGCATTCGTTGCGCGTATGCAACCGGGAAACCCATCAGACCCTTTACTGCTTCAAGTGCTCACCGCGCGGGAAGAGTTTATTGCCGCTCCCGGTTTTACCAACGACCCGCTTGATGAGCAGCGCAGTGTTGTCCCCGGCTTATTGCACAAATACCGCAACCGCGCGCTATTACTGGTTAAGGGCGGCTGTGCCGTTAATTGCCGCTATTGTTTCCGCCGTCATTTCCCTTATCAGGATAACCAAGGCAACAAAGCTAATTGGCGTCAGGCGCTGGACTATGTTCGCCAACATCCTGAACTGGACGAAATCATTTTTTCGGGCGGCGATCCGTTAATGGCAAAAGATAGTGAGCTTAGCTGGCTATTAGATGAAATTGAAAGTATTTCCCACATCAAACGGCTGCGGATTCATACTCGCTTGCCGGTTGTTATCCCCGCACGTATTACCGCGGAGCTATGTCAGCGCCTGAGTGATTCACGATTACAGGTGCTGATGGTGACACATATCAACCACGCCAATGAAATTGACGCGTTATTACGAGACAGTATGGCACAGCTCAAGCGGGCGGGTGTGACGCTACTGAACCAGAGCGTGTTGCTACGTGGGGTCAATGATGATGACGAGGTCTTGGCGACATTAAGTAACGCCTTGTTTGATGCGGGTATCCTGCCCTACTACATCCATGTGCTGGATAAAGTACAAGGTGCGGCTCATTTTATGGTCGATGATGATGAAGCCCGGCAGTTAATGAAAGGGTTACTCAGCCGCGTATCGGGTTATTTGGTACCACGTCTGGCACGAGAAATCGGGGGGCAGCCGAGCAAAACGCCACTGGACCTCCGGTTGATGCAGGATGAATAATCGGCAGAGAAAACAACAAGGGATGCCAAGGCATCCCCCGATTCATTTACCTGCGAGCTTCTGATATCAAGGGCACTTGTAAACTTCGCCGACCATCTTGCTGTCTAGCGGTGCAAAGCTTGATAAGAAGGTTTCGCTCGGGCTGGTTGCGCCATAGATAACATTGCCCCCCATCGCCGCTGCTTTATTGCGTAGGTCATTTGCTGCACCACGCATAGAGCTACTTTCACCACTTGAGATCCAATTGCTCTGAGTACCTGTCACCTGCCCAACCAACTGACATTCACTACCCGGTTTGGTATCGGAGAACTTCACTTGCTCGCCCGCCGAACTCAATTGGTTAGTGGAGCTACAGCCTGCCAGCAACAGCGCTGCTGAAAGACCAAGTAACACTTTAATCCGCATTTTTTTCCCCATTCGAAGTTGAGAATCACGCTAAAGATTACCAGAAAGCACCGCTGCCGCTTAGGCATCCGTTGCCGAAATTATCCAGGTACCCGATGTCGAGACTGATGGCTAATAATGAACAGTTTACACATTAAATCAGCAACGAAGATAATAAAAAGTCCTGTAATCATCACACTGAATGAAATAAAAGCGCTTTTAGCGCGTTTAGTTACGAAATTTGAATCAGAAAAAGCTGAGTATAAAGCACGAACCAGGCAAGGTTATGACAGGAGTGGATGTGTAGCCGGTTTTTATTTCCATAAAAAAAGCGAGCAGGTTACCCCACTCGCTTTAGGTTTATAGCTTAATCAGCAATCAATGAAGCTATAGGGTTGGGGCATTACATCATGCCGCCCATACCACCCATACCACCCATGCCGCCAGCGCCCATATCAGCACCTTTGTCATCACGTGGCAGGTCAGTGATCATGCACTCGGTGGTGATCATCAGGCCAGCAATAGAGGCTGCGTACTGCAGAGCAGAACGAGTCACTTTAGTTGGATCCAGGATACCCATCGCGATCATGTCGCCGTATTCTTCAGTGTAAGCGTTGTAACCGAAGCTATCTTTGCCCGCTTTAACTTTATTTGCGATAACAGAAGCTTCTTCACCGGCGTTAACCACGATCTGACGCAGTGGAGATTCCATCGCACGCAGAGCAACTTTAATACCAACGTTCTGGTCTTCGTTGTCGCCTTTCAGATTAGCCAGAGCATGAGCGGCGCGGATCAGCGCTACACCACCACCAGCAACCACGCCTTCTTCTACCGCAGCACGAGTTGCGTGCAGAGCATCTTCAACGCGCGCTTTTTTCTCTTTCATTTCAACTTCAGTTGCGGCGCCAACTTTGATAACGGCAACGCCGCCAGCCAGTTTAGCGACACGCTCTTGCAGTTTTTCTTTGTCGTAGTCAGAAGTCGCTTCTTCGATTTGAGCACGGATCTGAGCAACACGGCCCTGAATAGTCGCTTCGTCGCCTACGCCATCGATGATGATAGTGGTGTCTTTATTGATAACAACACGTTTCGCCTGACCCAGATCTTCCAGAGTGGTTTTTTCCAGTTCCAGACCGATCTCTTCAGAAATAACGGTACCCGCAGTCAGGGTAGCGATATCTTGCAGCATGGCTTTACGACGATCGCCGAAACCTGGTGCTTTAACAGCGGCAACTTTAACAATACCGCGCATGGTGTTAACCACCAGAGTTGCCAGAGCTTCGCCTTCAACATCTTCAGCAATGATCAGCAGTGGTTTACCCGCTTTCGCTACGGCTTCCAGAACTGGCAGCATTTCGCGGATGTTAGAGATTTTCTTGTCAGCCAGCAGGATGAATGGGCTTTCAAGTTCAATAGAACCAGTTTCTGGTTTATTGATGAAGTAAGGAGAGAGGTAGCCACGGTCGAACTGCATACCTTCTACAACGTCCAGCTCGTCTTGCAGACCTGAACCTTCTTCAACGGTGATAACGCCTTCTTTACCGACTTTTTCCATCGCTTGTGCAATCAGCTCACCCACAGTTGAGTCTGAGTTTGCAGAGATGGTCCCTACCTGAGCAATTGCTTTAGAATCAGAGCAAGGTACAGACAGTTTTTTCAACTCTTCAACCGCAGCGATAACTGCTTTGTCGATACCGCGTTTCAGGTCCATTGGGTTCATGCCGGCCGCAACTGCTTTCAGGCCTTCAGTGATAATGGATTGCGCCAATACAGTTGCAGTAGTGGTACCGTCACCCGCAGCGTCGTTCGCTTTAGAGGCAACTTCTTTAACCATCTGCGCACCCATGTTCTCGAACTTGTCTTCCAGTTCGATCTCACGCGCAACTGAAACACCATCTTTGGTGATAGTTGGAGAGCCGAAAGACTTGTCCAGAACTACGTTACGGCCTTTCGGGCCCAGGGTCACTTTTACTGCATCAGCAAGAATGTTTACGCCGCGTAGCATTTTGATGCGAGCGTCGTTACCGAATTTTACGTCTTTAGCTGCCATTGGTATGATTTCCCTTAACTCGTTCGTTCAGTTCAGAAGATTAGAGAGCGTGAATTACGCTTCAACAATTGCCAGAATGTCGCTTTCGGACATGATCAACACTTCTTCATGGTCGATCTTCTCTGACTTCACGCCGTAACCATCGTTGAAAATAACAATGTCGCCAACTTTCACATCCAACGGCTTGATCTCACCGTTATCCAGGATGCGACCATTGCCGACAGCCAGAACTTCACCACGGGTAGATTTACCCGCTGCAGTGCCAGTCAGAACGATGCCGCCAGCAGATTTGGATTCAACTTCTTTGCGCTTGACGATAACGCGGTCATGCAATGGACGAATTTTCATTGATAGCTCTCCTATTGAGAAGGTCCGTATCAGATTTAGGATTAATATCGGTCTACCTTCACAACCGATACCGTGGCTATCTTAATGGGGGCGACTTCACATCCCTTCAAGGGAGAGGGCAAAAAAAAATTCAGTTTTTTCTTGCCCGCAGGTGGCTCATTTTTGCGCCTCTGCGTTGCCCCATTCAAGAAAGCATTGTGATTTGCTTTATGAATTTATAATTAATAAACAATCAATTAGAATAAAAAGCGATTTACTTATCATCTTTAAAGCGATTATCTGTCGATTTATCATCCTCATCCGGACGATGCTCTACGATGAAGTGATCATCAGTTTTGCGCTGAAACTCGCCGTCAAAGGTATTTCCGCCGCCCATAGGGCCAGAATTATTGTGATTAAAACCGCCAGCACTAAAACCGCCACGATAAATATTCAGATGTGGCATCAATTTTAACGTCAACGATTTTTGAATCGGAGGCAAAAGCAGCAGCAAACCGAGGAAGTCGGTAAAGAAGCCTGGGATCAGCAGTAAGAAACCGGCCAAGACCAGTGATACACTTTTCACCATTTCAGCCGCAGGGCTTTCACCGGCAGCCAGTTTTTGCTGCATCTGCATAAAGGTTTTTATCCCTTGGTTACGCACCAGAGATATCCCCACGCAAGAACTGAAGATCACCAGCAAGAGGGTAACCAGCACACCCAATACGGCGGCAACTTTGATAAATATCGATATTTCTATATATGCCAATAAAAATATCAGCGCTAACGGTAACCAACGCACCGCATTCTCCTTATTCCAATCATTCAGTACCTCTCATCAGGGTAAACCTGCCTGACAGATACCATGAAAACCTTGACCCGGCTGGCGTTAACGCTGTTTTTTCCCTTATTAGCGAATTTCAGCGTCAGCACCCCCTTCAACGAGGGTCGACCCTCATAAAATGGTGGTGGTTGCATCGCTTTTCAAGTTAGGGGGATACTTTTATTACTTATTCGCGCAACTGTGAGAGAAATCACAGATATCAGATCATCTCAATTAATTCCCACCATATAGTGATCCTAGTTCAAGGCTTTTTATCATTAAGCAGCATATGATCCTGTCAGCAATAAGATGAATGGTTAATCTTTCCGCACTTAAGGTTCATGGCGGCATCATATTGCCCACGGCGGCATAATTTAGTTAACAAATACAAAACAAGACAGCACATTAGAGAAGGTTCTCATGTCAAATAACATTCGTATTGAAGAAGACCTGTTAGGTACACGAGAAGTCCCCGCAGAGGCTTACTACGGTGTTCATACCCTGCGTGCGATTGAAAACTTCTATATCAGTAACAGCAAGATCAGTGATGTGCCAGAGTTTGTACGCGGCATGGTCATGGTAAAGAAAGCAGCAGCAATGGCGAACAAAGAGTTGCATACCATTCCTCGCAAAATTGCTGACGTCATTATTCAGGCATGTGATGAAGTCCTGGATAAAGGGAAATGTATGGATCAGTTCCCGGTTGACGTGTTCCAGGGCGGGGCCGGTACCTCTTTAAACATGAATACCAACGAAGTTCTGGCCAATATCGGTCTGGAACTGATGGGGCACCAGAAGGGCGAGTATCAATACCTAAACCCTAATGACCATCTGAACAAATGCCAATCCACCAACGATGCCTACCCAACTGGGTTCCGCATTGCGGTGTATGCTTCCATCATGAAGCTTATTGACGCCATCAATCAGTTAAAAGAAGGCTTCGAAAGAAAATCCAAAGAATTCGAGAAAATCCTGAAAATGGGCCGTACCCAATTGCAGGATGCGGTACCAATGACACTGGGGCAAGAATTCAAAGCCTTTGCGGTGTTATTAAAAGAAGAAACCAAAAACCTGCAACGTACCGCAGAGTTGCTGCTGGAGGTTAACCTCGGTGCAACGGCTATCGGTACTGCACTAAACACACCTGAAGGTTACTCACAGTTAGCGATACAAAAACTGTCTGAAATCAGCGGTCTGCCATGTGTTCCGGCAGAAGACTTGATTGAAGCGACCTCTGACTGTGGTGCTTACGTCATGGTGCACGGCGCACTAAAACGTCTGGCCGTTAAGATGTCAAAAATCTGTAATGACTTGCGTCTGCTCTCCTCTGGCCCACGCACCGGTCTAAATGAAATCAACCTGCCAGAATTGCAGGCCGGCTCTTCTATCATGCCAGCCAAAGTGAATCCGGTTATTCCTGAAGTTGTTAACCAGGTTTGTTTTAAGGTGATTGGTAACGACACTTGCATTACTATGGCAGCCGAAGCAGGTCAGCTTCAGTTGAACGTCATGGAGCCAGTGATTGGGCAGGCAATGTTTGAGTCCATCCACATCCTGACAAATGCGTGTTACAACCTGTTGGAAAAATGCATCAATGGCATCACTGCCAACAAAGAAGTCTGCGAACGCTACGTCTTTAACTCAATCGGTATCGTTACCTATCTGAACCCATTCATTGGTCACCATAATGGTGACATCGTGGGCAAAATTTGTGCGGAAACCGGTAAAAATGTGCGGGAAGTGGTTCTGGAACGCGGCTTATTAACTGAAGCTGAGCTGGACGACATTTTCTCTGTTGAGAACCTGATGCATCCAGCGTATAAAGCGAAACGTTATACCGATGAAAATGAACAATAAAATAATCATCCGGTAGCCCTGTAAGGCACGCATGCTCCTCTGGACAGCGTGCCTTTTTACTTTCGGGCGAATACAACTTTTTAACTTTAATTTTTCATTTGGATCAAGGAGTAAACACTATGATAGCCGTAGAATTAGTCATCGTTCTGCTGGCCATTTTTTTAGGGGCCAGGTTAGGCGGTATCGGTATAGGTTTTGCGGGTGGTATTGGGGTTCTGGTATTGGCGATCATTGGTGTCAAACCCGGTAGCATTCCATTCGATGTTATTTCAATTATCATGGCCGTTATTGCCGCCATCTCTGCAATGCAGGTGGCGGGCGGTATGGATTATCTGGTGCAGCAAACTGAAAAATTACTGCGTAAGAATCCAAAACACATCACTATCCTTGCTCCGCTGGTCACCTATTTTCTGACCATCTTTGCCGGGACAGGTAACATTTCTCTGTCAGCCTTGCCGGTGATTGCAGAAGTGGCGAAAGAACAAGGCATCAAACCTTGCCGCCCACTTTCTACCGCTGTGGTCTCCGCGCAAATCGCCATTACCGCCTCACCTATTTCTGCGGCGGTGGTCTATATGTCTTCCGTCATGGAAGGTCATGGCGTCAGCTACTTACATTTACTGATGATAGTCATCCCATCCACCCTGCTTGCGGTATTTGTGATGTCTCTGATCGTTTCCTGGTGCTTTAACTCCAAACTGTCTGATGACCCTATTTACATCAAGCGTTTGGAAGAAGGTTTGGTCACACTGCGTGGTGACACCGTCAAAGTGATTAAACCACGCGCTAAAACCTCCGTACTGCTGTTCCTGGCCGGTGTATTGTGTGTTGTGGCGTATGCCATCATCAACAGCCCAAGTGTCGGTCTGGTGGCAACACCATTGATGAATACCACTAACGCCATCCTGATCATCATGCTGAGTGTGGCGACCATCACGACGATGGTGTGTTCGGTTGATACCGATTCAATCCTGAACTCCAGCACCTTCAAAGCCGGTATGAGTGCTTGTATTTGTATCCTCGGCGTAGCCTGGTTGGGCGATACCTTTGTACAACACAACCTGGACTGGATTAAAGAAACTGCGGGTAGCTTGATTCAAACTCACTCATGGCTGCTGGCTGTTATCTTCTTCTTCTGTTCAGCACTGCTTTACTCTCAGGCTGCAACTGCCAAGGCATTGATGCCAATGGCAATGGCACTGAACGTTTCACCACTGGCGGCAATTGCTTCTTTCGCAGCGGTTTCTGGTCTGTTCATTCTGCCAACCTACCCAACACTGGTAGCCGCAGTTCAAATGGATGATACCGGCACCACGCGTATTGGTCGTTTCGTGTTTAACCATCCGTTCTTTATCCCAGGCACCATCGGGGTTGCACTGGCCGTGTGCTTCGGCTTCGTGATGGGCGGTCTGGTTCTGTAATCTATCAGCTGTAAATGGGGCGTGCGATGCGCCCCATTCTCATTTGCGAGATCCATCGCATCTATCCCACTGTTACACAAATCATCTTCTGACCCACATCTACTCGCGTTATAGTACCCACTTCGTCATATAAGCCGCGCGACCTACGAGGTTAAGATGTCTGATTGTGATACGAATAATTGTGATGAGAATATTTGTGATGCAATGACTTGTGATGCAATTGTGGTATTGTGCACTGCCCCTGATGAAGCCAGCGCGCAGGATTTAGCCGCGCAGGTTTTAGGTGAAAAACTGGCTGCTTGCGCCACCTTGTTACCCGGTGCGACCTCAATTTACTACTGGGAAGGTAAGCTCCAGCAAGAGTATGAAGTCCAGCTTCTGTTCAAGAGCAATACCCGTCATCAGCAGGCACTTCTCAGCTATATCAAACAACATCACCCCTACCAAACACCAGAATTACTGGTGCTGCCGGTACGGGACGGAGATAAAGATTACCTGTCATGGCTCAACGCTTCATTACTCTGATTCTGCTGCTGTGCAGCATGTTACTCGCGCCGCACAGCGCACAGGCTTCGCTGTTTGGTGACAACTCATCTTTTGGCCCAAAAAGTAGTCAGAGCCGGTTTATTCCTGTCGATCAAGCGTTTGCCTTTGATTTTCGCCAACAAGGTGACCAGCTCACCCTGAGTTGGCAGATTCATCCAGACTATTATTTGTATCGCCAGCAAATCAAAATCGTGCCGAATAATGCCACTCTTGGGGCATTTACCTTGCCGGAAGGCATTGCTCATCATGATGAGTTCTATGGTGAAGTGGCGATATTCAAGCAACAGCTAACCCTGAAAATCCCTATTACACAAGCCGGTGAGCAGGCCAGTGTCAGTGTGACTTATCAGGGCTGCGCCGAAGCTGGCTTCTGCTATCCGCCAGAAACACGGGTGGTTCCACTTTCCGCCATTACTGCCAGTTCATCCACGGCGACGGTGACTGACACTATTTCACCTGCGACAAACAATGCCACTCCCGTTGCGGCTGAATTACCTTTTTCACCGCTGTGGGCGCTGCTTATTGGCATAGGTATCGCCTTTACTCCTTGTGTATTACCGATGTATCCGCTGATTTCAGCCATTATTCTCGGGCGTGAAAAACCTCACAGCCAGCGGCGAATATTGTTGTTGGCGATAGTGTATGTGCAAGGGATGGCGCTGACTTACACCCTACTCGGTCTGGTGGTTGCGGCGGCGGGTTTACAATTTCAGGCCGCGCTGCAACACCCTTATGTGTTGATTGGGCTATCTGCGCTGTTTGTGCTGCTGGCGTTATCCATGTTTGGCCTCTATTCACTGCAATTGCCGTCGTCACTGCAAACCAGGCTGGTGCAGTGGAGCAGCAGCCAACGGGGCGGTTCATTGGCCGGTGTTTTTGCTATGGGCGCACTGGCGGGCCTCATTTGTTCGCCGTGCACCACAGCGCCGCTCAGCGCCATTCTGCTGTATATCGCCCAAAGCGGTAATATGTTGGCTGGCGGCGGAACACTCTATTTATATGCCTTAGGGATGGGTATCCCGCTGGTGATTGTGACCCTGTTTGGCAACAAACTGCTCCCGCGCAGTGGCCCATGGATGCAGTACGTCAAAGAGGCATTCGGCTTTGTCATTCTGGCGCTACCCGTGTTTTTACTGGAACGGGTTTTAGGGGATGTCTGGGGCTTACGTTTATGGAGTTTGCTGGCCATCGCCTTCTTCGGCTGGGCATTTATATTAAGCCTAAAAGCTCACTCCGGCTGGGCTCGTGCCTTCCAGTTGTTATTACTGGCAGCTTTGCTAATTGCCGCCCGTCCGCTACAAGACTGGGCGTTCGGCAGCCCCACACAACAGAGTGAAGTTAAACATTTAGCATTTAAACAAGTGGCCGATTTACCCCAGTTACAAGCGGCGTTAGCGCAAGCTAAGGGTAAGCCGGTGATGTTGGATTTGTACGCTGACTGGTGTGTCGCTTGTAAAGAGTTTGAGAAATACACCTTCAGTGATGAACAGGTTCAGCGCCAACTAGCAGATACGGTGTTACTTCAAGCCGATGTGACAGCGAACAGTGCAGAACATGCCGCGCTATTGAAAGAGTTGAATGTGCTAGGTTTACCGACCATCCTGTTTTTCGATGCGCAAGGGAATGAAATTCCCGCAGCCAGAGTGACCGGTTTTATGAATGCGAGTGGATTCCTGCTGCATCTACAGAACCTCCCGCGCTAATCGTTAACTGATTGATATCCCGACGGTGGATGAGCATATAGTCCGGCTCATCCACTCGTATTTTCAACTTGCCCCGCCGCCATACCTATTGCCAATGTGGCAGCAATGTTGCGCGCCGCCCTAAACACATTGTCTGCGGCATTATCCAACGCCTGATCCAGAGTGCAAATAGTGTCAATGACACTGAAAACGGCATCCAGCCCGTGTTCATACACCACATCGACATCGTCAGTCAGGCTACCGGCGATCCCAATCACCGGTTTGTTATAACGCTTAGCCACTCTGGCTACACCAACAGGCACTTTGCCATGAATGGTTTGGCTATCCATCCGCCCTTCGCCCGTAATCACAAAAGTCGCATCTCGCACTAAAGCATCCAAACCCAGAGCATCCGTCACGATATCAATACCAGGGCTTAGGGTCGCGCCACAAAAAGCCAACAATGCCGCACCTAAGCCCCCGGCGGCCCCCGCGCCCTCAACCTGATCAACATCGATCCCCAGATGGCGCTTAATCACATCAGCGTAATGCCGCAACCCCTCATCCAGTTGGACAATCATCGCAGGAGTCGCGCCTTTCTGCCGACCAAAAACAGCAGAAGCCCCTGCACTGCCGGTGAGTGGGTTGGTGACATCACAAGCTACCTCGATTCGGCACGACTTGATACGTGGGTCAAGCTCTGAAATATCAATCCGATCCAACTCAGCCAGCTTACCGCCGCCAAAACCAATCTGCTTCCCATGCTTATCCAGCAGTTTGACTCCCAGTGCCTGCACCATCCCTGCGCCACCATCATTGGTCGCGCTACCTCCGATGCCAATAATGATATGTTTCACGCCCTGATTAAGCGCCTTACCAATCAATTCACCAGTACCGTAAGAGGTAGTTTTCAATGGATTACGCAAGGGAGGTGGAACAAGTTCGAGTCCACTGGCGGCAGCCATTTCAATAAAAGCGCACTTCTCATCACCGGATACCCCATAAAAGGCGTCCACCTCGTCCCCTAATGGGCCGGTCACATTGGCCTTAATCATCCGGCCAGCCGTAGCTGCAACCATAGCTTCTACCGTGCCCTCGCCACCATCGGCAACCGGCAACTTGATATATTCTGCATCAGGAAATTGAGTACGAAAGCCCGCTTCAATTTGTACGGCAACTTCCAGCGCGGATAAACTTTCTTTATAAGAGTCTGGAGCAATGACTATTTTCATAAATGATTCAATCTCATAAGCTATCCATACCACTCAAGACAGCGGGATGTTTATTAGTATAGCCCTGTAACCCGGTGGCAAGCTGATGCACTAGAAAATGCGCCCTGCTTCACAGACTGCGGGATAGCAAAAACTATGCTCTCACCTTGCCGTTATAGCTTTGGCAGGAAACTAAGTAATAAAGAGTTAGAAAAATCGAGCGGGAGTAGTGATAAGGTACAGGGGTCACTGGCAGAAAGTGCCAATACATTTATTTGTGCGATAAGCAGTGGAAGACCATGCTTGCCAGTAATCAGTTAGAGGAGAGCAATGTGCAACGCGAACAAGTTTTAAGCAGCGCGCTTAATCTGTTAGAACAGAAAGGGCTGGCAAATACCACGCTGGAGATGCTGGCAAAAGAGGTCTCAGTCGAAGTCAGTGATCTGGCTCGTTTCTGGCCGGATCGCGAAGCATTGCTGTATGATTGCCTGCGCTACCATGGACAACAAATTGATACCTGGCGGCGTCAATTGCAGCTAAATGAAACATTAAAGCCGGAACAAAAGCTACTGGCGCGCTACCAAACGCTCAGTGAACAAGTGCAAAACCAGCGCTATCCCGGCTGCCTGTTTATTGCGGCGTGCAGTTTCTATCCTGATGATGACCACCCTATCCACCAATTGGCAGAGCAGCAAAAAGAAGCCTCACTGCTCTATACGCTGGAATTGCTGAGAGAAATGGAGGCTGATGATGCCGAGATGGTCGCCCAACAGATGGAGCTGATTTTGGAAGGTTGCCTGAGTAAGCTGTTAGTTAAGCGCCAATTACAGGATGTTGAAGTGGCCAAACGCCTGGCCGAAGATGTATTGGAAGTCGCGCTATGTCGTAAATATGGGGCACTAAGTTAAGGCTAAGTTAGGTTAAATTTCAGAACAATTTATGCGTTTTTTTCCATTTTTGCCTGAAAAGAAAGCGATCAATACGGTTTTAGGGGTTTTACGCGATAAATTCGTTGACGATCAGCGGCCAATACGGTTTAATGCGCCCCGTTGCCCGGATAGCTCAGTCGGTAGAGCAGGGGATTGAAAATCCCCGTGTCCTTGGTTCGATTCCGAGTCCGGGCACCATATTTAAAGAAACCAGCTTAACGGCTGGTTTTTTGCTTTCTGGCGTTTGGATGCTCTCGAATAGCGACAAAAGCCCCCCTTTATCAAGGAGGGCTGTGGTGAGATTATAAGGCGTTAGTGAAAGTACGGGAGATAACATCCTGCTGCTGCTCGGATGTTAGGGCATTAAAGCGAACTGCGTAGCCAGAAACGCGGATAGTGAGGTTCGGATAGTTCTCTGGATGAGCGATAGCATCCAGCAACATGTCGCGGTTCATCACATTAATATTGAGATGCTGCCCACCCTCCATCGCCTCATCATGGTGAAAATATCCATCCAACAAGCCAACGAGATTATTATTACGTACAGCTGAGTCCTTGCCCAATGCCGCAGGGACAATCGAGAAGGTGTACGAAATCCCGTCTTTGGCATATTTGAACGGCAGCTTACTGACCGAGGTGAGTGAGGCTATCGCCCCTTTGCGATCACGGCCATGCATCGGGTTGGCCCCAGGCGCAAACGGCATGCCGCTGCGTCGCCCATCCGGCGTATTACCGGTCTTCTGGCCATAAACCACGTTAGAAGTGATAGTCAGTATTGACTGGGTCGGTACCGCATGACGATAAGTCGGCAGCTTGCTGATTTTCTTCATAAAGCGCTCAACCAGATCGCAGGCAATCGCGTCGACACGCTCATCGTTGTTTCCATACTGCGGATATTCGCCTTCAATCGCAAAATCAATGGCCAGCCCGTCAGTATCACGGATAGGTTTAACCTTGGCGTACTTAATTGCCGAGAGTGAATCCGCCGCCACCGAAAGCCCTGCAATACCGCACGCCATAGTACGATAAACATCGCGATCGTGTAGTGCCATCAGCGAAGCTTCGTAACTGTATTTATCGTGCATGTAATGAATCAGGTTCAGGGCACTGATGTATTGCACCGCCAACCAGTCCATAAATACATCAAGGCTAACCATTACCCGCTCATAATCCAGGACCTCATCAGTCATTGGCGCGCATTTCGGGCCAACCTGGATTTTGAGTTTTTCGTCCACGCCACCATTGATGCAATACAACAACGTTTTGGCCAGATTGGCGCGTGCGCCAAAGAACTGCATCTGCTTACCAAGCACCATTGGGCTGACACAACAGGCAATAGCATAATCATCACTATTAAAGTCAGGGCGCATCAGGTCATCATTCTCGTACTGCAACGAAGATGTCTGGATAGAAACATTGGCCGCGTAGCTCTTAAATGCCGCCGGCAGAGCCTCCGACCATAAAATGGTCAAGTTAGGCTCCGGTGCCGGGCCCATAGTGTCCAATGTATGAAGATAACGGAACGTATTTTTGGTAACCAAAGTGCGACCATCCAACCCCATTCCGCCGAGGACTTCGGTCGCCCAAATCGGGTCACCGGAGAACAATGAATCAAACTCAGGAGTCCGTAGGAAACGCACCATGCGGATCTTCATGATAAAGTGATCGACAAGCTCCTGAGCCTCCTGCTCATCCAGCAAGCCACTCGCCAAATCGCGTTCGATATATATATCAAGGAAAGTCGCGGTTCGACCTAATGACATCGCGCCACCATTTTGCGATTTTACCGCCGCCAGATAACCAAAATAGAGCCACTGAATCGCTTCGCGGGCATTTTGGGCTGGGCTAGAAATATCAAAACCATAACGCGCGGCCATCGTTTTAATCTGCAATAACGCGTGGCGATGCTCGGCCAGCTCTTCACGCAGGCGGATGACGCTTTCCAACTCAATACCCTTCTCAAGCTGCGGCTGTAAATCAGCGAACTGCAACTCACGTTCACGCACCAGATAGTCAATGCCGTAAAGAGCAATACGTCGGTAATCACCGATAATACGCCCGCGCCCGTAGCCATCAGGCAAACCAGTTAAAATGCCAGATTTACGGCATTTCAGCATCTCGGGAGAATAAACATCAAACACACCCTGATTATGGGTTTTTCGTAAATCTGTGAAGATGTATTTGAAGTCATCGTTCATCTCACGGCCATAGGCGTCAAAGGCACTTTGCACCATATTGATGCCACCGAAAGGATGCAACGCGCGTTTCAGCGGCTTATCGGTCTGTAGCCCAACGATTTTCTCCAAGCCTTGCTCGATATAACCCGCATCATGCGCCGTAATAGTGGTGGCAATATCATCATCAAAATCTACCGGGGCATGGGTGGCATTCTCCTGACGGATACCCTCCATAACCTGTTCCCATAGTTTTTGAGTAGCAGGCGTTGCCTCAGATAAAAACGACTCATTACCTTCATATGGCTGATAATTTTTCTGGATAAAATCCCTAACATTAATTTCGTCGCGCCAGTCGTTTCCGCTAAATCCCAGCCAGGCATCTGCATATTTCTTATTACTGATATCTACATCAATCTTCATGAACAAACTCCAATAAACAAGATAAAGGGATCACTTGATGGATCAGGCCGTTAAAAAACAGCCTCAGGAACCACCGTGCCCTGTTGTGCATAGCCAAGACGAATAGCATCGAGCGCAATCATTTTTTCTTCATTAGTGGGTATCACTGCGGCGGTAACTCGTGAACGTGCTGTGGTGATGATCTGGGATGATCCATGCTGCAACCGCTTATTTTTGGCGTGATCAATATCAATACCAAAAACAGCCAGATGCTCTAGTGTTAACTGCCGTATCAATGATGAGTTTTCGCCGATCCCCCCAGTAAAAATCAGAGCATCGAATCGGCGTAGCGAACTCACATGCCCGCCGATGTGCCGCGCCAACCGGTGTACAAAAGTATTTATCGCCAGACGTGCACCTTCATGTCCCTCGTGATAGGCGTTTTCCAGCACGCGCATATCTGCGGATAGACCGGAGATCCCCAGTAACCCGGACTCTTTATTCACCATATGGTCCAGGTCTTCCAGACTTTGACCGGTTTGACGCGCCAGGTAGGCCAATGCACCATAGTCGACATCACCACTGCGAGTTCCCATAATCAACCCCTCCAGTGGTGTCATGCCCATTGATGTATCAACACTTTTACCATCCTGAACGGCACAGAGAGACGCACCATTCCCCAGATGAGCGATAATCAAGCCGCAATCGCTGCCGTCAAATCCGAGAAAACTCGCCGCTTCCCCAACCACATAACGATAAGAGGTGCCATGAAATCCATAGCGCCGTACCCCTTGTTCGCGAAAATAGCGGTAAGGCAGTGCGTAGAGATAAGCCTCTGGTTTTAAGGTTTGATGAAAGCCAGTATCAAATACCGCCACTTGCTTGATGCCAGGGAATAACTGACGTGCAGCCTCGACGCCGTGTAAATTGGCGTAGTTATGCAGCGGGGCCAGCGGCGAAACTTTTTTGATTTCCTCAACCACCCGGTCATCAATCAATACCGACTCACTGAATATTTCGCCACCATGAGCAATACGGTGACCAATAAGTGAAATTGATTTACTCAAACCACGTTTCTCTAATTCATCGGCAATAGCAGCCAATGCGTCAGAATAATTCCATTTAGCCAATTGAAATTGTGTGACTCTATCAACCCGCAAAAAAGGCTTTTCAGTGCCGATACCATCGGCAATCCCAGAGATTACCGCTTCGCAATTGTCGGCTGTCAGCACTGAAAATTTAATGGATGATGAACCACAGTTAATAACCAAAACTGTAGGATTTAATGTCATGTGATTACTCCGCCCGTGTTTCATTGGGTAAAACACGGGCTTTTAGCGCCGTACTTACAATAATTTGTAGACGATGTTGAAGATGGTCAGCAGACCGACGATAGTGACAAAATAGTTTTCTGGCCGCCCTCTGAAACGGGCCAGAGAAGGTAATTTATGAATAGCGTACATTGGCAACAGGCACAGGAGCGAAGCAATAATAGGTGCGCCCATAGCTTCAATTAAATCAAGTATATTAGGATTGATATAAGCTACTAACCAGGTTGATCCCATAATAAAGAACATGCTGATCAGATTAAGCTTCCCACTGGATATTTTTGTTTTATCACCTTTATAACCGAACTTAATGACTAAACCATTAAGACCTTCCAACGTACCGAGATAATGTCCGAAGAAAGATTTAAAAATAGCGACAAGCGCTATTAGCGAAGCGGCGTATTCCAGAGTGATTGAAAAAGTCGACCGGCTACCGGCCATCGAAGAAAAATGGTTAGCCAGATAAGACAATACTGGGATATTTTGTGCCTTGGCTTCCGCCATATTTTGTGGTGAAAGGGTAAATAGGCAGCTAAAGGCGAAGAACATCACCACTGCCACCATTAATATGCTGGCCCTACTGATAATCTGAGAGCATTTCTTCTCAGTATATTCACGGCCAAATTCCGGTTCGTATTCTTCACGTTTCGATACCACGAAAGAAGAAACAATCGGTGAGAAGTTGAAGGAGAACACCATAATGGAAATCCCCAACCATACTGTCACCAATATGCCATCGTGCCCTAACAACGAAATCTGACTCAAATCCACTTGCTCAATAACCGAGGCATTCCAGTAAGGAATTAATGAGAGAGAGATAAGCACCAGACAAGCAATAAACGGGAAGACCAGGAAACTCATTACCTTAACCATCAAGTCTTTACCGAAGTAAATGACCACGGCCATTAGTAGCAATAACGCTAGTGCTACCACACCCCGGTTTAATGGCGCTAACTGGAGTTGATTTTCCCAGAAAGTCATAAAGGTATTGGTGATAGTCACACCATAAATCCACAGCAGCGGACAAATGGCAAAGAAATACAAGAAGGTAATAACCACACCACCGGTTTTGCCAAAATGTTCTTCGACAGTTTCAGTGATATTGCCCGAACAATTGCTACCAGATAAACATAAGCGAGCAAGTGCACGGTGGCAGAGGAAAGCGATAGGATATGCCAACACCAACATAATTAAAATAGGAATTAACCCGCCAAAACCCGCGCGGATAGGAAAGAATAAAACCCCGGCCCCTATAGCTGTACCAAATAATCCCAAAGTCCAAGTTGTGTCAGATTTGCGCCACGTTTTTGTTTCTATTGTGGTTGTAATAGCATTATCGATATGCATTAATAAATTCCTTATTAATATATTTTACGAAATACTGCCTAGTCCCGTTATTTGTGATACGCGCGATAAATCTATATTCCCGCCTGATATAATACTGACGGTTTTTTTACCTGTAATATAATCTTTTAATTTTCCGCTTAATAATGCTGCGGATGCTAATGCTCCTGCGCCCTCAGTAATAATCTTATTACGTTGAATAAGATCGACCATACTTCTTCTAATTTCATCTTCACTGACCAATACAATATCAGTAACTAATGCTTTAACTATTTCGAAAGGTAAAGTGCCGGGGCGAGCGACATCACAACCATCAGCTAGCGTGCTGGCTTTACGGTGATTGGTAATACTGCCGCTATAATAAGATGCCGCCATGCCATGAACATTTTCTGACTGCACACCAATGATATTAATGGTTGGGTTAATAGATTTAATCGCCAATGCAATACCAGAAATTAATCCGCCACCACCAATAGGTACAATCACATTATCGACGTCATAAAGATCTTCGAGTATTTCAAGCCCTATTGTCCCCTGCCCGGCAATAACTTTTTCATCATCAAATGGGTGGATAAAAATACGGTTTTCCATTTCAATAATTTCGCTGGCTTTAGCAATAGTGTCATTGAAGTTCTCACCATGGAGCACCACCTCAGCAGAGTATTCACTGGTCGCCGCAATTTTTGATTTAGGTGCGCAATTTGGCATGACCACCTTGCTGTTAATCCCCAGCATGGCACAAGACAGAGAGACACCTTGCGCATGGTTACCCGCCGAGCAGGCCACGACGCCCTGTTTTCTTTGTTCTTCGCTGAGTGAACTGAGCTTATTAAACGCCCCGCGGATCTTGAATGACCCCGTACGTTGCATATTCTCAAACTTGAGATAAATCTCGCCATGACAGCGCTCACTCAGATAATTCGATCTCGCCAGCCCGGTTTTGTAGATATGCCCTTGCAATCTTTTCTGTGCTTCAATTACATCATTTATTGTTATCGGTAAGTTGCTGTAAATTTTCATTTTTAATAGCCTTGCAGAGTAATATTTTTAAGAAGAATGTATTTCATGCGGCAGGATGCTACGGTACAAAAAACTGGATTAATGTGACAATCACAGCAAAAAACCACGCAAGTGATCATGCGATCAGCTGTTTATTTCAAAAAATGCAATGGGGTCGACATTCCTTTTTTCGGATTAGTTTTACTAATGTTAAAAAACAAAAGATGACAAAAACGATAGCTCGATGAATTATTAGGTAAAATTGTGGGGGCCAGTCAGAAAGGTGGACACACTAATTTAACATGCTGTTTACAGGCTATAGTGCAGCATAAAATGCTAGATTTTTACTCTTCTACTCGAAGTCTCTATTTATAAATTCCCTCCACTTTCCACCCTTTTTCAGTTTCCATCGCAAAGCCCAGTTAACGGCGTCAACTCTTGCCTCTGGATTTGTCAGTATATTTACCCACCAACGGCGATAAATCCGTTAATTTCTGACATAAAAATGCCTCATCCCAGCTTCTTTCCTACACCCCAATGAATGTGAGTACATTTCACTTACATTTGATGATTTGGATCAATATATCGAGTTTTAGCCATTGATCGAATGCTTATGATTATCATTTAATTTATCATTCAGAATGCAATAGAGCCTGTTATGAATATTGATTTGATGCCATATCACGCCCGTCAGGGGCCGCTACCGTTCCCAAAACGCTGGGCCACAATGCCCTGGCGGGATAGTCGCCCACTGCCAGCCGAATCACTCGAGGATAACTGGCAGGCACTGCTACAAAAGGCGCTACCACCTAATAAGCGTTTGCTTTATTTACATATTCCGTTTTGTGCTACTCATTGTACTTTCTGCGGTTTTTATCAAAATCCATTACAAACCGACAGTACTGCGCGCTACACCGACTACCTGCTGCGGGAATTGAGCATGGAGGCCAGCAGCCCACTGCTACAAGGGGGGCCAATTCATGCCATTTACTTCGGTGGTGGCACGCCCAGTGCGCTTTCAGCACAACAGTTACACAGTATTATCAGCCAGTTGCGTAAAAGTTTACCGCTAGCACCTGACTGTGAAATAACCGTTGAAGGGCGAATTTTCAATTTTGATGATGAGCGGATTGATGCTTGTCTGGAAGCGGGTGCTAACCGTTTCTCGGTCGGGGTACAAACCTTTAATACCCGCATTCGTCAGCGCATGGGGCGTAAGGCCAGTCGTGATGAGGCGATTCATTTTCTGACTAATCTGGCTTCCCGCGATCGCGCCGCCGTAGTTTGCGATTTAATGTTCGGCTTACCCCATCAAACACCAGAAACCTGGCAGGAAGATTTGGCTATCGTGCGCCAACTACCACTAGATGGTGTTGACCTGTATGCCCTTAATCTGTTGCCAACCACACCACTGGCCAAGTCAGTAGAAAATAACCGGATAGAGCTGCCGACACTGGCGCAGCAGTGTGATTTTTACTGTAGCGGCGCTGAGAGCCTCGCCCAAGCCGGTTGGCATCAGTTAAGTAATAGCCATTGGGCGCGCACCACTCGTGAGCGAAATCTTTATAACTTGTTGATTAAACAAGGAGCGGATTGTCTGGCATTGGGTAGCGGTGCGGGAGGCTCTTTACAAGGGCACGCCTACATGCAGCACCGTAGTCTGGATAACTACTACCGATTAATCGACAGCGGGCAAAAACCATTGATGATGATGACGCAAGCCAGCGGCGAACATCCGTGGCGAGCTAAATTGCAAAGCGGAATCGAAGTCGGTCGTTTAGATTTGAGCGAGTTAATCACAGATCCCTACCCGTTAATGCCATTGATCGCGCAGTGGCATCAGAGCCACCTGCTAAAAGATGACAGTTTCTGCTTGCGGCTCACCGACAGCGGGCGTTTTTGGGCCAGTAACATCATGCAGGCTCTGCAAAATATTATTCCTTCACTTATTACCACGGAAAGCCATTCATGAATGCTCCAACTCTCCAAAACAAACCCTCTTTGGCCGAATTTCTTGCCACTCAACCCGATGGCACGTTGGAACAAATTGCTCAGGATTATCAGGTCAGCCCGCTTGATGTGGTACGTGAATTACCAAAACGCATATTAGTCAGCGCGGAGCATTTTGATCGCGTCTGGGACAGCATGACGGAGTGGGGAGATGTCACCACCCTGGTACATACCGCCGATATTATTTTGGAGCACAAAGGCCCACTGCCGAGCGGTTTTCATCGCCACGGCTATTTCAACCTTCGCGAGAAACACGGTCTTAGCGGCCATATCAGAGCACAAAACTGCCAGGCAATTGCCCTACTGGAACGCCCGTTTATGGGCATGGCGACCGCATCGGTCCAATTTTTTAATCAGCAAGGTGATGTGATGCTGAAAGTCTATGTTGGCCGTGATGAACATCGTCAGTTACGTGCTGACGGCCTTGCAGCCTTTCATCAACTGGCTCAACAGCTTGCTCAAGAATCGTCTGTTTTCGATAAAAAAATCAAGGAAACACCATGAAACCCTGGTTGATATTCGGTGCAGGCCATGGCGTTGGTGCACATCTGCTTGCGCTGGCAAACCAACACGCCGACGCGGCCCAGAACCCGCGCCCTGTCACATTACTGATACGTAATCCGCAGCAAGCAGAAGAGTTACGCAGCAAGGGGATAACTGTAGTGTGCGGGGATGCTTGTGATCCAGACAGTGTGCATCAGGCCTGCCAACTCGCAGGTCCGGACGCTGCCATCATTTCGACATTAGGTAGCCGCAGTGCGGATTATCAAGGCAACCGATTGATCATTGATACCGCCGAGAAGCTAGGCCTGAAGCGTATGCTTTTGGTGACATCCATTGGCTGCGGTGATAGTTGGCCGACGCTTTCCCCTGCCGCCCGAGCTGCTTTTGGTCAGGCGGTGCGAGAGAAGTCACTGGCTGAGAGCTGGCTACAAACTAGCAACCTGACTTATACCCTAATTCGACCCGGTGGTTTACTGGATCAACCCGCAACGGGAAAGGCAATCTGTCTGCAAACAGAGGCTCATGGCCTGGTTACTCGTGAAGATGTTGCCATTCACCTGAGTCAGATGATTGAAGATCCCACGACCTATCATCAGATTTATGCACTCGTCGACCCCGGATTAGTTCGCAGAGTAAAAATAAATTAACAATAAATATGTCTTGATGTAACACCGAACCATGATTGATAATGCTTATCATATTGATAGTGGTTATCATTACCTTGCCGTTTATATGGATAAACAGTTGAACAAAGCACCCACAATGAATGACGAGCCTGCGGCTAAACCCCCAGCGGGCAACAAGCCCCTGTCTGTCTCCAGCGAGCAATTGCTGGGAGAGCACGGTGTCGCTTTTATCATTCATCAGGGCGAATGCTATCAACTGCGCCAGACCAAAGCAGGGAAACTGATACTGACTAAATAATAACCCAATGCCAATGTCGTGACAGCACGGTAGCGGTTTCCGCTAGCTCCGCTGTGGCATCAAGGGCAAAGGATACATCGCAAGCCACCCAGATTTTAGAATCAAGGCAGCCAGCAACCTATTTATTTGTTTTGCATATGATTTTTTGCATAGAAAATATGGAGAATTGCCGACATGCCGCGTTCCACTTCCGACCGTTTCCGCTGGTCCCCACTCAGTTTGGCAATCGCTTGCACTTTGCCTCTTGCTGTTCAAGCTGCTGATACCTCGTCCACTCAAACCAACAGCAAAAAACGCACTGCCGATACCATGGTAGTGACTGCGACCGGTAATGAGCGCAGCAGTTTTGAAGCACCGATGATGGTGACAGTGGTTGAGGCCGATACACCGACCAGCGAAACCGCCACCTCTGCCACGGATATGTTGCGCAATATTCCAGGCCTGACCGTCACTGGCAGCGGGCGCGTTAACGGGCAGGACGTGACACTGCGTGGCTACGGCAAACAAGGTGTGCTGACTTTGGTTGATGGTATTCGCCAAGGCACTGACACCGGCCACCTGAACTCTACCTTCCTCGATCCGGCGCTGGTCAAGCGTGTTGAAATCGTCCGCGGTCCGTCAGCGCTGCTGTATGGCAGTGGTGCATTAGGTGGGGTTATTTCTTATGAAACCGTTGATGCCGCCGATCTCTTATTACAGGGCCAAAATAGTGGCTATCGGGTTTACAGCGCTGCGGCGACCGGCGATCACAGCTTCGGCTTAGGTGCCAGTGCCTTTGGCCGCACCGATGATGTCGATGGTATTCTCTCTTTTGGCACGCGTGATATCGGCAATATTCGCCAAAGCGACGGTTTTAATGCGCCAAATGACGAGACCATCAGCAATGTACTGGCAAAAGGCACCTGGCGTATTGACCAGATTCAGTCGTTAAGCGCCAATCTGCGCTATTACAACAACAGCGCACTGGAGCCAAAGAATCCACAAACCAGCGCGGCATCCAGCACCAATCTCATGACCAACCGCTCGACTATCCAACGTGATGCACAGCTTAAATACAACATTAAGCCACTTGATCAAGAATGGTTGAATGCCACGGCGCAGATTTACTACTCCGAAGTGGAAATCAATGCACGGCCACAAGGCACCGCGGAAGAGGGACGCAAACAAACCACCACAGGTGGCAAGCTGGAAAACCGCACCCGTCTGTTCACCGACAGTTTTGCATCACACTTGCTGACTTACGGTACAGAAGCCTATAAACAGGAACAAACGCCGAGCGGTGCGACTGAAAGCTTCCCACAAGCAGATATTCGTTTTGGTTCTGGCTGGCTGCAAGATGAAATCACCTTACGCGACCTGCCGGTTTCTATTTTGGCCGGTACCCGTTATGACAACTATCGCGGTAGCAGCGAAGGCTATGCCGATGTGGATGCTGATAAATGGTCATCTCGTGGTGCCGTCAGTGTGACACCGACAGACTGGCTGATGCTGTTTGGTTCCTATGCTCAGGCTTTCCGCGCTCCAACTATGGGCGAGATGTACAACGATTCGAAACACTTCTCGATGAATATCGCGGGCAATACCCTGACCAACTACTGGGTGCCGAACCCGAATCTGAAACCGGAAACCAACGAAACTCAAGAGTACGGTTTTGGCTTGCGCTTTAACGACCTGATGATGGCTGAGGATGACCTGCAATTCAAAGCCAGCTACTTCGATACCAATGCCAAAGACTATATCTCCACCGGCGTGACCATGGACTTCGGCTTCGGGCCGGGTGGCTTGTACTGCAAAAACTGCTCTACCTATTCCACCAATATCGATCGGGCCAAAATTTGGGGTTGGGATGCCACTATGACTTACCAAACCCAGTGGTTTAACTTGGGTCTGGCCTATAACCGCACCCGTGGTAAAAACCAAAATACCAATGAATGGCTCGATACCATTAACCCGGATACCGTCACCAGCACCTTAGATGTACCGGTGGCGAACTCCGGCTTTGCTGTGGGTTGGATCGGAACATTTGCTGATCGCTCTAGCCGAGTCTCCAGCTCAGGCACACCGCGAGCCCGTTATGGCGTCAATGACTTCTACGTCAGCTATAAAGGCCAAGAGCAATTTAAAGGTATGACCACCACCGTGGTGTTGGGTAACGCATTCGATAAAGAGTATTACGCGCCACAAGGCGTGCCACAGGATGGTCGTAACGCGAAGTTCTTCGTGAGCTATCAGTGGTAACTAAATACAAAAGTTAGTCTGAAATAACACTTCCGGTAATTCAATCAGCGAATTACCGGATTATCATTTCTACCTGTCACCTGCATATAAAAAATCAATAGAACGAGGAAGTTATTATGAGCAAATCAATATACGAGCAGTATCTACAAGCTAAAGCAGATAATCCGGGCAAATATGCGCGTGATTTGGCCACTCTGATGGGGATTTCAGAAGCGGAACTGACCCATAGCCGCGTTGGTCATGATGCCAAACGTTTGAAAGGTGATGCCCGCGCACTACTGGCCGCATTGGAAGCTGTCGGTGAGGTCAAAGCTATCACCCGCAACACCTATGCCGTGCATGAGCAAATGGGCCGTTACGAAAATCAACATCTGAATGGTCATGCGGGTTTGATCCTCAATCCACGCAATTTAGATTTACGCCTGTTCCTCAACCAGTGGGCCAGCGCATTCACGCTGACAGAAGAAACTCGCCACGGTGTACGCCATAGCATCCAGTTCTTCGACCATCAAGGCGATGCTCTGCATAAAGTGTATGTCACTGAACAAACTGACATGCCAGCCTGGGAAGCGCTACTGGCGCAGTTTATCACCACAGAAAATCCAGAGTTGCAGCTAGAGCCACTGAGCACACCTGAAGTCACTGAACCGACAGCCACCGATAAAGCTGTAGATGCTGAATGGCGTGCTATGACTGACGTGCATCAGTTCTTCCAGTTGCTCAAACGCAATAATCTGACCCGTCAACAGGCCTTCCGCGCCGTGGGTAATGATCTGGCTTATCAGGTTGATAACAGTTCTCTGACCCAGTTGCTGAACATTGCTCAGCAAGAACAGAATGAAATCATGATTTTTGTGGGTAACCGTGGCTGTGTACAAATCTTCACCGGCATGATTGAAAAGGTTACACCACATCAAGATTGGATTAATGTTTTCAACCAGCGCTTCACGCTGCATCTGATTGAAACAACGATTGCTGAAAGCTGGATTACCCGCAAGCCAACAAAAGACGGTTTCGTGACCAGTTTGGAACTGTTTGCTGCTGATGGCACCCAAATTGCACAACTTTACGGTCAGCGCACCGAAGGCCAGCCAGAACAAACGCAATGGCGTGAGCAAATTGCTCGCCTCAATAATAAGGATATCGCCGCATGAGACTAAGGTTACTGTCACTCCCTTTCATTCTGTCGCTGAGCGCCTGTCTTCTGCCGCTGAACTCTTTCGCCGCAGAACGTATCGTCACCATTGGCGGTGATGTCACAGAAATCGCCTACGCACTAGGTGCGGGTGGTGAGATTGTGGCTCGTGACAGTACCAGTCTACAGCCTCAGGCAGTGCAAAAGCTGCCTGATGTTGGTTACATGCGCATGCTTAATGCCGAAGGGATTTTGGCAATGAAGCCGACCATGCTGCTGGTCAGTGAGCTGGCGCAACCTTCACTGGTACTCAAACAAGTCGCGGATAGTGGTGTAAATGTTGTCACTGTACCGGGTCAAACCACACCTGAAAGTGTGGCTGTGAAGATAAATGCTGTTGCCAGCGCACTGCATCAGCAGGAAAAAGGGCAAGCACTTATCAAAGACTATCAGCAACGTTTAGCCGCAGTGAACAACACACCACTACCGGTTAAGGTGCTGTTTGTCATGAGTCATGGCGGCTTAACCCCGATGGCTGCTGGTCAAAATACCGCAGCGGACGCCATGATCCGCGCCGCCGGTGGTAGCAATGCGATGCAAGGTTTTAGCCGCTATCGCCCGTTATCACAGGAAGGGGTGATTGCCAGTGCGCCGGATTTATTACTGATCACCAGTGACGGAGTGAGAGCGCTGGGTGGCAGTGAAGGTATCTGGAAATTGCCGGGGATGGCATTGACCCCGGCGGGCAAAAATAAACGCCTGTTAGTGGTTGATGATATGGCGCTACTCGGCTTTGGCTTGGAAACACCGCAAGTGCTATCGCAACTGCGCAAAGGCATGGAACAAGCGCAATGAATTGCCGTATTCACCCGCGACTCATGCTGAGTATCCTGCTGATGATTCTGATCATCCTGGCACTCGGTTCGGCCAATATGGGTGCATTGACGCTCTCGTTTCGTACCTTGTGGCATGCATCATTAGATGATGCCATGTGGCATATTTGGCTAAATATCCGCCTGCCCCGCGTGCTGTTGGCGGTAGTGGTCGGCTGCGCGCTGGCAGTTTCCGGCGCGATCATGCAGGGGTTATTCCGCAACCCACTGGCAGACCCCGGCCTGTTGGGGATCAGCAGTGGCGCAGCCCTGTGTGTCGGGCTGATTATTGTGATGCCATTCAGTCTGCCGCCACTGCTGGCGCTTTACAGTCATATGGTCGGTGCCTTTATTGGTAGCCTGGCCATTTCTGCCATTATTTTCACCCTCAGCCGCTGGGGGCATGGCAACTTATCCCGTTTGCTGCTGGCCGGTATTGCGATCAATGCGCTGTGTGGTGCAGCGGTCGGTGTGCTGACTTATATCAGTGATGATCAACAATTACGTCAGTTCTCCCTGTGGAGCATGGGCAGTTTAGGTCAGGCGCAGTGGTCAACACTCATGGTGGCGGCATCATTGATTCTGCCTACGTGCGTGCTCGGTTTGCTGCAAGCACGCCAGTTGAACCTGTTGCAGCTAGGAGATGAAGAAGCGCACTACCTCGGCGTCAATGTAAAGCAAGCCAAACTGCGCTTGCTGTTACTCAGCGCGATTTTAATTGGTGCCGCCGTCGCTGTCAGTGGCGTTATTGGTTTTATCGGGTTAGTGGTACCGCATCTTATCCGGATGCGGATCGGGGCTGACCATCGCTGGTTACTACCCGGCGCTGCGCTGGGTGGCGCTTGCCTGTTACTGACCGCCGATACACTAGCCCGAACTCTGGTCGCACCGGCAGAAATGCCGGTCGGGTTAATCACCAGCCTACTGGGTGGCCCTTATTTTCTGTGGCTGATTTTACGTCAGCGGGAGCAACGCAGTGGTTGATATGGCGCTATTAGAAGCGAATCAGCTTTCCTACCATGTACAAGGGCAAAAGCTGATTAATAACGTTTCGCTCCAAATTGCCAGCGGTGAAATGGTGGCGATTATCGGGCCAAACGGCGCAGGGAAATCCACTCTGCTGCGTTTATTAACCGGCTATCTCGCACCATCTGAAGGTCACTGCCAGTTGCTTGGTAAGAACCTCAATAGTTGGCCGCCCCAAGCATTAGCCCGAACCCGAGCGGTGATGCGCCAATACAGCGATTTGGCCTTTCCATTCAGTGTTAGCGAAGTGATTCAGATGGGCCGTGCACCTTATGGGGCGGCGCAAAATCGTCAGGCGTTACAAGAAGTGATGGCGCAAACCGACTGTCTGGCACTGGCGCAGCGGGATTACCGCGCACTGTCCGGAGGCGAGCAACAACGGGTTCAACTCGCTCGTGTGTTAGCACAACTGTGGCAACCAGAACCGACCCCGCGCTGGTTGTTCCTTGACGAACCAACCTCCGCATTGGATTTGTATCATCAACAGCATACCCTGCGCTTATTACGCCAGCTCACCCTTCAGGAACCCCTGGCGGTGTGCTGTGTGCTGCATGATTTGAATCTGGCCGCACTCTATGCCGATCGTATTTTGCTGTTAGCACAGGGCGAACTGGTGGCCAGTGGTACACCAGAGGAAGTGCTCAATGCCGAAACACTGACCCGCTGGTATCAGGCTGATTTGGGCATTTCGCGTCACCCAGAAAGCGCCCTGCCACAAATTTATCTGCGCCAATAATCTCAAACCAAACCAGCCTCAGGTTGGTTTGGTTTTTCTGTCCCTATCGACAGCCCATCCTCTTCCAGCAATTCGTAAATTGTCTTACCCACTTTTTGCACGGCGCGTTCAATTTCAGCCGTCATCGGTTTGCTGTAACTCAACCGCAAACAATTACGATATTTACCTGAAGCTGAGCTGATAAATCCGGCTGCCACCTGTACACCTAATGGCAACAAACAGCGATTTAGGCGCAAGCTATCAAAACCATGCGGCAATTCGACCCATAACATAAAGCTGCCTTGTGGCCGACTCAAACACGTATTCGGCGGGAAATACTTCATCACCCAACCGGTCATAATGTCGCGATTACGTTGGTATTGGCGGCGCATCCGACGTAAATGCTGCATGTAATGGCCCTGCTTGATAAATTCAGCCATCGCCAGCTGTGGCAATGACGCAACCCGTCCGGCAGAAATGTATTTCATGTGTAACGCTTTATTCAAATAGCGCCCCGGAGAAATCCAACCAATACGTAAGCCCGGAGCCACCGTTTTTGAGAAAGAGCTGCACAGCAATACTCGCCCATCATCATCAAATGAGGCAATGGTCGGTGGGCGCGGATATTGATAAGCCAGAGCGCCATACACATCATCTTCAATAATGGCGATGTCGTAACGCTGAGCGAGAGTCAATAATGCCTTTTTGCGCTCATCCGGCATATTGTAGCCCAGCGGATTATTGCAGGTCGGCGTCAGTTGCACGGCCTTGATCGGCCATTGATCCAAAGCCATTTCCAAGGCTTCCAGACTGATCCCCACCACCGGATCGGTTGGGATCTCAATCACCTTCATGCCCATCCCTTTTAGGGTTTGCATCGCGCCATGAAAACTGGGGGAATCCACCGCCACAATATCACCGGGCTGGCAAACGGCACCTAATGCAATAGCCAGCGCACCGTGGCACCCGGAAGTAATAATGATATTTTCAGCTGATTGATGATTACCACTGTCGAGCATCAGGCGGGCGATTTGTTCACGTAATACCGGCGAGCCGTAAATATTGTCGTATTCCAGTACCTCTTCACTCTGATGAAGACTCACCCGGCTCAATAAGCGGCTAAGGATTTTAAGCCCAGGGCCAGAAAGATCAGGTGAGCCAACCCCCAGATGGATAACATCTTCTTGATCACTTTTTTGTAAAAATGCCAGCGTATTTTCCCACTGCGAAATCTCGACCGGCCGCTGTGCATGGGTGCATGTGGCGGGTAAGGAGGGCAAATTTGAACTGCAACGCACGAAATAACCCGACTTCGCCCGCGCCTCAATCAGCAAGCATTCTTCTAACTGCCGATATGCCTGCTGTACAGTGCTAATACTCACCCCATGCTCGTCACTCAAAAGTCTGACCGAGGGGAGCCGCTCACCGGCGGCATAAAGCCCGGCTTTAATTCGCTGACTAAGAATGTCGGCCAGTTGTTGGTAACGAGTCATTGGTATCACCTGATAAATGAGTAAGAAGCAGTACAGATGGCACGAAATCAAGCCATTCAGTTGATATATCGCATATCTGTATGGAAATAATAGCCCTAATTTGCATCTGTAATGTTTTATGCCAAAGCTTCATGCTAATGGCTCACCTACTGACGGGGAGTCGATGATGAATAATATAATTGAAGATCAAATAGATGAATGCTGCTCGTCAACTGTTAGAGCTGCAAAAAATCGCCAAAATATTTTTATTCAGTTATGGCTAAAAACATACAGATATTCGTATCAATGGAATGAGCGGCGTAAAGCAGCCAATATCATGGCGAGATTGAATTCAGATCAGTTAAAAGATATTGGCCTGAGCCGAGAGGATATTAAGCGAGATTACAGCCGCCCGTTTTGGCGCTGAGAAGAAATAATGTGATAAATAGCCCGCAGAGATTGCGGGCTATTGACGAATATAGGGAACCGGTTAGAAATCGTAGCCCACTGTCGCTTGTACTGAGCGCTCTGCGCCCCAGTAGCAATACGAGGTGCTATAGCAAGCAGCGACATATTTTTTGTCTGCGATATTATTCACATTCAATTGAACAAACGCGCCTTTCAACGATGCAGCCCATGTCCCTAAATCAGCACGAACAGAGGCATCACCCAAGGTATAAGAGGGTACACGCAAGGTATTGGCATCATCTGCCCACTGCTTGCCAATGTAACGGATACCCGCCCCCACGTTGATGCCGTAACCCGCTTCATATTGCGCCCACAGCGATGCCATATTGGACGGTGCTAATACCGGTGTATTTCCATCATTGCCATCAATTGCATCTTTGAATTTCACACGATTATAGGTATAACCGGCAATCACACTTAGCCGGTCACTAATCTGACTTCTGGCTTCCAATTCCAGCCCTTGTGAATTGACCTTACCTGCCGGCACATAATAAGTCGCCGGTACTGCACGGTTTGCCACATCATTTTGGGTCAGGTCATATAAGGCGGCGGAATAGAGTGAAGTACTGCCCGGCGGCTGATATTTGATCCCCACTTCATACTGCTCGCTGGTCATCGGTTTCAGCAGTTTTTGCTGTGCATCCGGGAACAAACTTGGCGTAATAGCCTGGCTGTAACTGACGTATGGCGAAATACCGCTATCAAAACTGTACAACAGTGACGCACGACCACTCGCGTGGTTATCTGTACGTTCATCGGTGCTATTAGCAGTGTTATTAATATTTTCCGTCTTCATCCGATCATAACGACCGGACAGATTCAGGTGCCAATTATCCAGTGTCATTTCGTCTTGCAGATAAACGCCACTCTGTTCATAACGGCGGCTTAAATAGGATGTATTAATGCCGGGAGTGGTCAGCAGATAATCGCTATACAGCGTCGAACCACCTGAAACACCGGTATAGGGGTTTAACGTCGTGGCGTAAGCACTGTCACTGCGCAGATTGTTGCGGAACTTCTGGAAATCAAAGCCCAGTAATACTTTATGTTTAACCGCGGCGGTAGCGAAATCCGCTGCCAGTTGGTTATCCACCGCAAACGCATTAAGCGAGGAGTCTTCGCCAGAATAATAGCGATTCATCAGAGTACGATCGCTATTCCAGCCTCCTTGGTAAACTTGCTCTAACTGAGTATTGGAATGGGTATAACTGGCGTTTTGGCGGAAAGACCAAACATCATCAAACTTGTGTGAAAATTCATAGCTATAGATTTGTTGCCAGCGCTTAAAGACATTGTGGTTACTTTCGCCATCAAAGAAGCCACGACTCAACTTTTGCCCATAAATGCTGCCATCAGCCGGTACCGCACTGTGGTAACCGCCGGAAGGGTCTTTTTGCAAATTGGCGCGCAGTAACAATGAGGTATTTTCATCGGGTTGCCACAATAATGACGGAGCAATCGCATAGCGCTCTTCGCGCTGATGGTCATACATGGTGTCGCTGTTACGGGTTATCCCGGTCAGACGGAACGCCCAATGTTCAGATATCGCATCGGTATAATCAAATGCCGCAACTTGCGTATTGTTATTACCGGCCGTCAGGCGGAAATGACCTTCAGACGCAAATTGTGGGCGCTTGGAAGTCATCATGACTACACCACCAGGGATGCTCTGGCCATATAACGCAGAAGATGGGCCTTTAATCACATCAATACGCTCAAGGAACCACGGGTCCACTTGCAGCACATTATAACTGCCACCATCACTGAGTAAGCGCAGCCCATCAAGGAAGGTATTGTTCACATCACCGCCGTGGAAACCGCGCAAGGCGACAGTGTCATAACGGGTTGCGCCACCGGAAAAACCAGTGAAGACGCCCGGCGTGTAATTCAGCGCCTGATTAATTGT
The DNA here is from genome assembly GCF_030433455.1 of Yersinia sp. 22-579. NCBI lineage: Bacteria > Pseudomonadati > Pseudomonadota > Gammaproteobacteria > Enterobacterales > Yersiniaceae > Yersinia > Yersinia sp. 22-579. The sequence continues at coordinate 45,474 of NZ_JAUJTZ010000018.1, forward strand.
CGCAACGTTTTGATCGTCCATCTGCTGGCGGGTAACCACAGATACGGCTTGTGCCGTCAGGATGAGCGGCTGATCAGTTTTGGTGGCCCCTTTGGTGGTGGTTGCGGTGTAACCCAAGGTGGGTAAATCGGCTTCGTGGCCTGCTTTAGCCGTCACTTCTATCGTATCGTCAGCAATGGAGGCTAAGGGTATAAACATAGCCAATGAGCATAAAATAGCGGAGCGCTTTATTATAAAAGCCGAGAACATAGTTATCTTCCCCAGATAATGAGCATATGAAATAGATGGTTATCAATTAGCATCCATTGCTATTTTCGCCCGGCAAATACCCTTGCCTGTGCGCCACATATCGTGGGTCCATAAGTTCAGGGCACAATCTATTAAATGAGAGTGGTAATTACAATGATAATTATTATCTTTAATATTTAATTTAGGGGAGTGATTATCGGAGTAAGATTATTCAGTAACTCGCAGGGTGTGCCACAATAAGTATCAGGCAAGCATACCTACACAAATTAATGGGTTAATTGTGGTATTCACATTCGGGCTGACAGGTTTTATGAAAAAGAACGAGTACGTTGTTTCACGTCGACATTACCCTCTATTCTGTCTGTTATTCACACTGATTTGTGCATCACTCACCGTGATGTCAACCACAGGCACGGCCTTGGCGGCGACAACATCAGAAACAACCACTGAAAGCGATGAAGAACCAGCGAAACCGGCAGTATCAGTACAATTAATTAGCTTACAAAAACAGCTGGATAAGCTAAAACAAAATGTCTCTGTTAGCACATCAGATAATCAGCTAAACGCGTTGAATGAAACAGCAATAGCGTTAGTGAAGGATGTTGATATTCTGCTGGCAGAATTGAAGCCCAAGCGGGAACAACTACAAACACAATTAGATGTTTTAGGCCCACCGCCTGCCGCTGGCACACTGACAGAAACACCGATAGTGGCCCAACAACGCCGAGCGCTAAACACCCGTAAAATACAATTAGAAGGCCAGCATGATCAGGCCCTGTCTATCAAGGCGAATGCGGAAAACCTGGAAACACAGATTATTGCCTTGCGGCGAACAGCACTGAAATCACAAATTGCCTTAAATTCTGGCAGTATTTTGGGGGCTAAATTTTGGGCCCCCATCGTCAATCCCAATGTCGATGATGACAAGCGACTGAAGGATTTTGTACAAGAGCTAACCGATGCCTGGAATGCTGCCTGGCAGCCCGAATGGCGCACCGGCACGGCAATATACCTGCTGCTGGCACTGTTGATCGGTGCATTGGGCTTTAAACTCCTCGACAAATTGACGGCCTGGTTTTGCACTAAGTGCCTGCCTCAAGGCCCATTGCGCCGCAGTTTTATGGCCTCAGCGACCACCTTGTACACCGTGCTGATCACGGTCACCATGGCACAATGTATCATCCAGGCATTCACTCGCACACCGGATGTCTCGCAGGTGGTGATGGACTTTGCGCTGGCTTTTGTCCAACTGATGTTTTTCTCTGCGTTAGTGGCGGGCCTCGGGCGAGCATTCTTATCTAACCAGCGCCCCTCATGGCGTTTGCCCGCTATTGCCGATGAAGTCGCCGCCTCTCTCAAGCTGTTCCCTCCTCTATTAGCCAGCTGCATCATGATTTTTGGTGCCATTGATCAGATGAACAATATGATCAATATCAGCGTATCGGGAACAATTTTTGGCAATGGAATATCGGCTCTGTTGGTGGCATTGACCGCCGCCATTATTCCACTACGCGCTAACCGAATACGCCGTAATTTAGTGGTTAATGGCGAAAAACCAGAAGCTTATTCCACCTTGGCCGGATTGATTCATCTGGCTATTGGTATTACGGCAATAGCGATATTACTTTCTTTGTTAGTGGGATATATCGCACTGGCGAAATTCTTAAGTTACAAATTGGTGTGGGTTTGCCTGGTACTCTCCTGCTTATATTTACTGACCCATCTCTGTGTTGATTTGGCGGAAAGTCTATTTTCACCCACCAGCAGTGCCGGCAAAGCGATTAAGCAGACGCTAAATATTGATGATCGCCATCTGGCCCAAGTCGCAACACTATTATCAGCCACCAGCAAAGTCACACTGATATTACTGGCTATTATCGCGCTATTTAATGGCACCTTTGGCTCGACGACTCCGGTTTCGCTGTTACAAAAGACCGTGGAACTGTTAGGTGGGGAAGGGCTGGAAAAATTAAATATCGTCCCGACGAATTTATTTAATGCCGCACTTTGCCTGCTCATCGGGCTATATGCGCTGAATGTCGCGCGACGTTGGTTAAGTAATGAGTTTCTGCCAAAAACCCAGATGGATACGGGGATAAAAACCTCGGCGGTCACTCTGTTCAGTAATATCGGTTATGTATTGGTGATTCTGCTGACTTTATCGGTACTCGGCATTCAGTGGAATAAATTAGCCTGGATTGTCAGTGCATTATCAGTGGGTATTGGTTTTGGTTTGCAGGAGATTGTGAAGAACTTTATTTCCGGCATTATTTTGCTCACCGAGCGCCCGGTGAAAGTGGGCGATTTAATCAGTATTAGTGGCGTTGAGGGCGATATTCGGCGCATTAATGTTCGTGCTACAGAAATTCAACTCAGCGACCGCTCGACAGTTATCGTGCCAAACTCTCAATTGATTTCGCAGAATGTGCGTAACGCCACGATGGCTAATGCGCAGGGGGTTGTGACCATTGCCCTGACATTCCCGCTAGATTTAGATGTTGAACTGGCGCAAGAGTTGCTGATAGCGGCTTACGAAGAGCACGAATCGATACTCGATACTCCGGCTCCATCAGTGAAATTTAGTCAGCTAAGCCCGGATGGTATTGTGCTCAGTGTCACCGGTTTGGTACCGAGTCCACGCATGGTGAGTAATACTAAAAGCTCGTTGTTATTCAGTATATTAAAACGACTTCGGGCCGCGGGTGTGTCTCTGGCGGTGGCAACAACCCCAAGCCCACCCACTGTCAATTAACCTTGAGTGGGCCATAAGTCATATCATGATGATAAAACTTATGACCCCTCAATAAGTTACTTCGCCGGACTCAGGCTAAACACTTTTGGATTGCGCCCTAACCATTGGGCAGCTAAGGCATTAACCTGCTCAAGTGTGACCGCTTTCACCTGCTGCTCTTCTTGAGCCAATAAAGCAAAGTTGCCATCGTCGCTGGCAACTTGTGCCAGTGCATCAGTCCAATAACTGGCACTGCTACGGCTGGCTTCTTGCTCGATCCACCAGGCTTTTTTCGCTTTATCCAACTCTGATTGCGTGACACCCGCCGTGGCTATTTGCTGTAAAACCTTCTGCGCCATTTGCGCCATTTCCTGTGAGCGCTCAGGGGCTGAGGTAAAGTTAAGCCGCGCCAGATAATAAGGCTGTGGCAGTTTTGCCAACAGTTGTGAGAAACCTAACGTATAAATACCGCTGGCTTGCTCGCGCATGTCATAACGCAACCGCAATGTGACGATTTTATCCAATAATTGCAGTGCCAGTAGGTTCGGCTGCGACCAATTAGCATCGGCTGAGAACTGCATACTGACCATCGTTTTCGGGCTACTGGCGAGCGGATAATCATGGCTCATCGCCTGGTTCAGCGGCTTTATTTCTAAATCGCGCCAATGCAAACGCTGTTCGCTGCGCGGCAAGCTGCCCAGCCATTTTTCCACCAGCGGCTGTAAGCGTTTCTCATCTAACGCACCACTGAGGGTCACAGTCATATCTTGCGTGGCAGAAAAGAGTTGCCGATGACGTTGTTCAAGGCCCGCCACGGTGAAGTTACGCCACGGCCCTGTTGCGGTTACCAGCAACCGATCGCCATGTTGATAACCCGCTTGTGTAATACTGTCGAGGAAGCGGCGCTCAACGGGCTGTTTCTCCAAACCTAACCCAAATGATTGTTTTTGTTGCGCTAATTTTTCTGTGGAAAACTGAGGTGCGGTGATTTTCAAATACAGCAATTGCAACAGAGGTTCGAGTTTGTCTGCCGGGGCCGAACCGCGCAAACCGTGGAACAGCATCTCATCATAAGGAGCGATAGCCACTTCGGATTGTTTGCCTAATTGGGCTAACTGCCGTGGGTTGTATTGGCTGTAGCCACTCACTTCCGGTAACCGCATCGCCCAATTCACTTCACCGACACGACTATCATCCTCCAACGAGCGCCCACCCGGTATCCGCAGCGAGAGTTGCACATCATCTTTTAAACGGTTATTGGCTTTCACAATCACCCGAATACCATTGCTCAATGTCCAGAGTTGGGTATCGGGGATAGGTAAAGCCTGGCGCTGCACAATCTTACCGGCAGGCGGCGGGGTGACAGTCAAGGTAACCGGCTTCGGCTTCAGGGTAAACGGCCCTGGAGCACTTTGGCGAATACTGTTCCACATCGTCGCCAATTGCTGGTTATCCACCAATGACTTATCACTATCCGGGCCAATCAGTGCCAACCGGGCAGATCCTTCCTGCAATAATTCAGCTACTTGCGCCTGAACATGCTGTGGGCCGATGGCCTCAAGCCAGGTTTTTGTCATCGCCAATTGCTGCTGTTTGTTTAGCATTGGCAGTTCAAATTCAATGGCGGTGGTGAGATTATCCGCCAGATACCCATGCTGATAGCGGCTCTCGGAAGCAGCCTGCTGGCTCAGCTTGATGAGGATTTGTTGGCGGGCCGCATTCAGCTCCGCCTCACTAACTGGCGCAGTTGCCATTCGCTGCAACTCAGTGAATAGCTGGCGCAATGTGCCGTTATAGTCACTGCCTTGCGGGCGGGCAATCATCAAGTGTTGAATGCGACGGTTATCCAGCAGAGCACCTTGTTGGTTGATGCTCGCCACCAATAACTGGTCGTTATCCACCAGCAAGGACAGCCGCTGATTAAAAATAGTCAGCCACAAGGTATCGAGCAGATCACGCCACTGCCCATTGTCACTGTTTAGCGGGGCCGCGAGGTCACGCTGTAGTGCTAACTGAATAATGCGCGTCCCCTGCTCAGCATCAAATACCGTGCTGAGCATTAACCCTGGCTGCGGGGCGAATTTCGACCAACTGGCATCATCCTTCGCCAACTTTTCTGGTACAGGAATCGCGAATAACTCATTGATCTGTTTTCGTAAATCATTCACTTTAAATTGGCCGACCACCACCAATGCCATGCGCTGAGGCTGATACCATTGCTGATAATAATTAACAGCTTCGCTGACAGGAGCTTGTCGCACCACATCCAGCAACCCAATAGGATCACGTTCTGCATAGCGGCTACCGTGGTAACGTAGCTGCTCCAAAGCCTGATTGATACGGAACCCCACACCTTGGCGCAAGCGCCACTCTTCGACGATCACCTGTCGTTCTTTATCAAAGGCGGCGGGTTCAAAGCTGATGCCCTGCGCCCAGTCCGATAAGATTCTCAGCCCCAACGTCAGTTGTTTTTCATCGGCATTTGGCAGAGATAGCTTATACGTGGTGGCATTCAAGCTGGTCACAGCATTGACATGGCTACCCAGTGTAATGCCTTGTTTCTCGAGCGATTTAAAACTGCTGGTACCGGGGAAGTGACGAGTGCCTTTGAACGCCATATGCTCAACAAAGTGGGCCAGCCCGCGCTGTTGCTCACTCTCTTGCAATGAACCACTGTTCACCAACAGGCGCAGTTCTACACCGGGTTGATCACGCGGCAACAGGTAAACCTGCATACCATTACCAAGAGTGAAATGCTGAAGATCAGCACGCACCGGCAGTGTTTGCTCTTGCGCTGAAACCGGCAGAACACAACCCAAAAACAGGCAAACGAATAATGTTCGCACTAGTTGGTTAAACATGGTGTGGCAACTCCTTGAATAACATCGGATGAATCATCGAGGTGGTATTGGTGGTCGACAATATCAGCCAGGAAGGTTTGATGGCTGACCAGCAGTACCGCGCTGTTCGGTAACTGCTGTCTAAGCAACTGTAATAAGTGGCGAGCACTGGTGGCATCCAGCGCAGCGGTGGTTTCATCCAGCAAAATCAGCCGAGGCTTATTCAGTAACAGGCGGGCGAACATCAGCCGTTGCTGTTCGCCACCGGACAGACGCTGTTGCCAATCAGTTGACAGCGCTAACTGATAATTCAGTTGCGGCAATCCAACTTGCACCAACACCTGCTGCAATTGCGCTTCAGTAAAATCTTCGCGTTGTGCCGGATAAGCCAGTAAGTCATCCAGCCGCTCATGGGGCAGATAGAGGCGCTGAGGCAACCAGCTCACACTGTCACTGCGCTGAATGCGGCCCTGATAATGAGGCCAATGGCCACTTAAAGTGCGTAGCAAGGTAGATTTGCCGATCCCCGATCGCCCTTGGATCAAGGTCAGGCTGCCCGCAGTGGCATTAAGAGTGATATTGCTCAATAACATCGTGTCATCGGCAGTGTAGAGATCCAGTGCAGCGCGCAGTGGCAAGCTGTCGTCTGGCGCACTTTCAACCGGGCTAACCGGCTCAGCATCCAGTAACACCACAAAGTTATACAAGCGGGTGACCGTGGCCTGCCAGGCGGCAATCTCACGGTAAGAGAAAATAAACCAACCCAACGCCCCAGCAACTTGAGCAAAGGATTGGCGGATTTGCATCAGCCCGCCCAGTAATAACTCACCGGCCAAAAACTTGGGTAGTGCAAAGAAAATGGGTGCCAGCGCACTGAGTTGTTGATAGCCCACAGTGAAGAATGAGAGGTTTTTTTCATAGCGAATCAGCTGATACCAGTTATCGGCTACCGCACGGAAACGTTGTAATAATGCCGCGCGCTCATGGTATTCACCGCGCTGCCCAGCAATGGCATCACTGGCTTCACGGCGAGCAATCAAGCCACTGCGGTAATCTGCCTCACGCCGTTGGCGATCCATATTAAGTTGGCGTAGCGGATACCCAATCCAATGGGTCAAGCCAATGCCTAGCAAGGTGTACAGAATACACACCCAGAACATATAACCCGGTAGGGTGAAACTGTGTTGTGCCAGCGAGAAGCTAATACTGCCAGAGAGTTGCCACAGAATAGTGGCGAACGAAATCAGAGTGAGCAGTGAATGCAGGAAAGTAATAAGCAACCGCAGGCTGGATTCAATCAGCAACCGGACATCTTCGGCAATACGTTGGTCGGGGTTATCCGGCACCAGCGCATTGATTTTTAACGCATAATGTTGGCCTTTATGTGACAACCAGCGCGCCAGAATATGTTCGGTCATACCGATACGCCAGCGCATAATCAATCGCTGCTTAAGGTAGTCAGCGAAAACCACCACCAAAATCAATGCGCTAACCAACAGGATGAAATGCTGCAATAACTGGTACAGCGCCTGGCTGTTCAGTTGCTGTAACGCGTTGTAAAAATTGCCATTCCATTGGTTCAGTTGCACATTAAACCAAACAGAAGAAAGGCTGAGCGCCAACACCACCAGCAGTAACAACCAGGCCAGCAGTGCTGAGCGTATGCCCCAGAACGGTCTGGCGAGGTAATAGAATTGTTTCAGTGTTTTCATAATTTGTTCTTTTTCATCAATAAGGCCAATTGCTTTCATCAACAAACTGCAAGCATGAGTTCTGAAGATTCAGAACAAAAAGTATCGGGCCGCCTAAGCAACCCGATGGTTTTTAGTCAAAGATCTGATTACAGGTCGTAGCTCACTTGCAGCCAGAATTGGCGGCCCGGATCATAGGAGTGCAGCACCCGATCGCCATACACAAAGGTGTCGGAAACATTGCGTTTATTGAGTAGGTTATTCACCTCAATCGAGATGCCTGCCCCATAAGCAAATGCGGGCTGCCAGGTCACTTTGGTGTCCCAGCGGAAGTTACTGGCAAAATGAGTTTTTTCGTATTTCAGCATCTGAGTGCCGGTACTGGTATCGGTGTAATACTCATTCTGATAACGCACTGCTTGATTACGAGAACTGCGCCATTGCCACAGGTTATAGACGGTAAGGTCATATTCTTGCCACTCACTGGTCAGCTCCAGATTGAGCCGCCACGGCGAGTTGAAATTGGTCGATGGCAAATCTGAAGCATTAATCACTTTGCCGTCGTACCACACTTTGTCTGAATCCAACTTGGTGTTCGGATCAAAGAAGGCATAGCCCTGATCTTTCGGCGTATTGCTTTTACTTTGCTGCCAGGTAAGTGAGCCGGTAAAAGCATGAGTTGTGGCGGCCAGTTCCCAAGGTTTGCTGTTGCTGACCGAGAGTGATACCTGGTCGTTACTGCTACGGCCACCATTATCAAAAGTCCGAATGCGGGCTTGAGATGCACTGTTTGGATTACGGTATTTGGTGCGGCTACGCACTTCATCGTAACCCTCACGATGCACATACTGTAAGCGCCATGTGCTCTGCATCACCTGTTGCTGGAGCGCAAAACTCAGTTCATCGTTATACGGTGTCTTTAAGCTGTCGATACCTTCGAAATCTTTCACACCATCCCAATCATTCTCGGATGGGTCCAGTGAGCAGAAGTAGTAGCAATGCTCCATACCCGCGTTCTGCGCTTCGTATAAAGCGTAAGTCAGCATCGAGCGGCCATAGTAGCGGCTGGCCCCGGCAATCAATACGGTGTCGCCGGTACCAAATAGATCAAGACTGCTGCTCAGGCGCGGAGCGACATTGGTTTTCTGAACAAAATCATCGCGATCCAAACGTACACCAGGGCGCACGGTCAAGCGGCCATACTGCATGCTGTCATCCAAAAACAGTGCGTAGTTGGTGTAGCCAGCCTCATAGTTACCGGCGCGGAAGCGGGTGATATAACTGGCTTCAGTTAGAGAGGCGATATCATCCGCCGCGGCACTGAATTTGTAGCGGTAATAGTCCCGATCACGTATATATCGGGCGGTCGTTTTGTTCAGTTCGAAGCCAAGATTAGGCGAGTGTTGCAGGCCTAAGGCATTAAATTCATTAAAACGTAGTACCCCTTTGGCGCTGGCGCTGTTCTGGCGAGTAGTCAAATCACCCTGCCCACCATTGTTATAAAACTGCGGATTCCGCCAGTCGGTCATGTAGTCTTCTAAAGTGAAAAAGTCTTTTACATCATTGGTGCGTTCATCTTTTAGTTGCTGATAACCGGCGGTAAAATCGAGATTGGCAATATCAAAACGGTGCTCCAACTGGAGCGTGGTGCTCAACCCGTTATGGTCATTGTCATAGCCGGAGTTAATGACACTACTGGAGAAAAGTGTGCTGGTATAAGCGGAGTAATTGGCCGATAGATGGGCACTGGTGCGCTCATTAGCATCCCAGGAAAGCTTGGCAAAATAGTTATCAGAAACCCGCTTTTGGCTGCGATAGCCCGGCGTCACCGAGACGACTTCCAACTCGTTGTTCGGGCTTAATTGCAGGCCGCTGCCGCCGGTCGTGTAGGTCGGAATATCAGAGAGACGCTGCGAGGCAGAAAATACAATCCCCATATTGTCGGTAATGCCAGCTTCAAACCAGCCACCAAAGCTTTGTTTATTGTATTTCGGTTGATAACGCGCCGGGCGGCTAGTGTCGTTTTTTGCACTGTCGAACTCCATATCCGGATCAGTGAAAACCTTGTTCCACGACGAACGAGTTTCCCGGTAAAAAGCATGGGCGCTGTTCTCGCCACGCCAACGGCGACTAGAGACATCCAAAGTACCGCCGGTAAAGCCACCAAACTCCACCGGAATGTTATTGTCGAATACCGTCACACTGTCGATCAGACGGCTATCGATATACATGCCCTGATCACTACTATCAATGCGGGTGATGGTTTCGCCGTTACCATCGCTGGCCGGATCGATATCGTTGTTAAAGCTGACACCATCCAGATTGTAGGCATTCTGATAGCTCGATGAACCATGAATGGAAATGGCTCCGGGTTTGATTTCGCCCTGCGTCAGGCTGGTATTGTCGCTATTGGAGAATTGCACTGCCGGATTGGTGCGCAGTAATTCGGTGATATTGCCGTTGCCGGTAGGGCGTTGGCGGATCTCTTCCGAGGTCACCACTTGCGGAGCCGACATCACGTTGTCTACAGCTGCACGCCCTCCGGCCTCGCCCATCACCGAGGTAGTTGGCAACACCATGCTACCAGCCGCAGCCCCTGATACCAGCATAGGGCGGACGACATACCCCTTACCACTGGCAACAAGTTCCAACCCGCTACCTGCCAGCAATTGCTGTAATGCACCTTGCGCGCTGTAGTTACCGCTGAGAGCCGGAGCGCGCAAATTACGCACATCGGACTCATCGAAAATGACGTGTAATTGCCCCTGTTGAGCCACCTGAGTAATGGCATTCGCCAGCGGTTGTGCGGTCAGATTGAACGAAACATCCGCTGCCATAACGCCCTGTGTCGTTAATAGCGTTGCCAGCGCTAAGGCAGTGAGAACAGGCACCCCAGAAACTTTCTTTTTATTGTTTATCATCACGCTATTTCTTCCCTAAGAAATGTCAATGCGATGCCAATAAGCACCAGCATCAGGGAAGACGTGATAATGAGAATTATCCTCACCTATAAAATTAACTATTTTTTATTTTTTATTTAAATCTCTAAAAATCATTACGTTACCTTGCTCGTCATGCACCACATTCACCGCCAGCAGCAACGGTAATGAGTCGAGGAACTCATCTGGATGATTTAAATCCAGTGAACCGGATACTGGTAATTGCGCCAAACGGGTATCGGTCAATTCAATCTTACCCGGCCGGTAGCGCTGCAATTCAGTGACTAGTTCCCCCAAAGGACGATTGCGGAATAGCAATTGCCCGCTGCGCCATTGACCAATTTCAGCCACCGCACTTTTGCTCAACAGCAAGCGCTTCTTCGCGGGTAATAACTTCGCACGGTCGCCGGCATGCAGCATAACCGCCGCCATATTCGGCCTGCCGGTCATGGCGACAATCCCCTCTTTGACCGCCACCGCGACCTCGCCTAAGTCGTAGCGCACATCGAATGCGGTTCCGACCACTTTCACCTGGCTCTCACCGGCGTAAACAATAAATGGCCGGGCTTTATTGGCGGCCACTTGCAGGTAAATTTCCCCCTGATCCAACCAGAGCTGACGATTATCTTTTGCATAATGAACACGAACCTGTGAATGGCGATTAACATGCACCCGGGTACCATCTGACAACACGATTTCACGACTGTAATCCGTGGTTTGCAGACTCATATCATTGGTCAGCAACGAGGGCAGTTGGCTCATCGGCAGTAGCAATGCAAACAGGAAAAATATCCCAGCGGCGCAACTACGCAAGGGCCGCCAACCGCGGGTTGATTTTTCTGGCAGTGGCGCACTGGCCGGTCGGGGAATTAATGCGCAATCACCCCAAATCTGCTGCATCTGGCGATAGGCCTGCGCATGGGAGGGGGAGCATTGCAACCATCTATCCAGTTGCTGTTGTTCTTGGGTGGTTAAGCGTCGAGCCTGGCTGCGGCTGAACCATAACGCCGCTTGCTCATCAATCTCAGCGCTCAGAGAACGGCTCTCATTCATCATGTTGCTCACTCCCTTGTTCCGCAACGTGGCGCTTACAATGTAGCAATGCGCCCGCGATATGTTTTTCGACCATACTGACAGAAATTCCCATTCTCTCCGCCACTTCAATTTGGGATAAACCGTCGAAACGATGCATCAGAAAAGCCTCACGACGGCGGGGGCTAAGGCTATTTAGCGCCTGTTCCAATCGACTCAACCGCTGCTGCTGCTCCAGCACATGTTGCGGATCAGCCCCGGACGGTGCCATTTCTTGTTCGGCGTCGTCATCTTCATGGCTTTGTGCCAGCGCCATACGCTGCTTGCCCGCAGCCCGCCAATGATCAATCAATACCCGATGAGCAATCTTGAAAAGAAATGCCCGCGAATGCTCGACAGGTGTCTGTTTCGCCCTCTTTAGCCACAGCGTAAAGACATCGTGCGACAGATCCGTGGCGTCGCTGGCATTATCCAGCCTTTTGCGAAAGAAGCTGACCAACTGACCATAAGTGTTCTGGTAGGCCAGACTCACTTTATTTGATGGCGGTTTATCCATGAATGCATCCGTTAGACAGTACGGCCTCAGGCAGGCGAACGGGCAGTTACGCGGCAACCCTGCGGCATCAGGTACATTTACCCAGTGGCCCACTTTGCTGGTAGAAAAGGCTGGTGAAATAAGCAATAAAACAGCGAATTAAACGAGGGTGAATACCATAGGGTTTCACTCTTCTAAGGCTGGCGGTTATAAGCGAAAAACCCGATCAAATGCAAATGATAATCACAATAACTATCAATATGTTTATTGCTTTGTATAATCTGTCACTTATTTCCTTTGGCAGAAAAGCGTTATTTGGCAGTAAAAAAATAATAAAAATATTACTAATCAAATAAATACATCATAAATAATTCGAGTTGCAGGAAGGCAGCACAGTTATGTCGATAATAAAAAATAACCATGATTTTAGAATGGATTTACCTCTCGGGCGGCCCAGGACACGCTGGAGTATCAGCTTGCTATTGGGAGTCGGGTTACACTTGCTTGCCGCCGCGTTTATGCTCGGCTGGATAAATAAAATGGCCCCCCAGGGCGTGTTACCCCCGGCGATAATGATTGAACTGACTCTGTATCAACAAGCCAAATCAGTCCCTCGTGAAATCCCCCAAGGGCTACAGCAAAGCATGGCAGCACCGGATGATGCTCCCCCCGAAAAACGGCTGGAAGAGTTACCAAAATTAACCCATTCCGCTAAAGGCACCCATGCTATTCGGCCGGAGAAAGTGGTACAGAAGAAAAAAATAGAACCGGCTAAACCACGGACAGACACTCCGCTGCCAGTCGTCGCAGAGAAGGCTGCCCCAACCACCAGCGCACCATTACCGGGTGAGAGTCATAAAAACACTGCGACTTTTTCCAGCGATGCTTCAGCCGCAATCAGTGGGAAAGCCTCATGGCAGAGTGATGTTCTGGCCCATCTATCGCGCTATAAACGTTATCCACGAGAAGCCTTGCGCTATCGCCTGGAAGGGATCAGCCACGTACGCTTTATTGTTGATCATAAAGGAAAAGTATTAACTGCAGAGTTGTTCGCTAGCTCTGGCGCTAAAATGCTGGATCGTGAAGCAATGATTCTGATTTCTCGTGCCCAACCGTTACCCATTCCCCCCGCCGAACTACTGCGCAACGGGGTGATTGAGTTGATAGCGCCGATTGCTTATAACGTGAAAGGTTAAAGCCAATATTCATGTTAATGATGGTAACTAAAACAGATTTGAAACCGATTAAAGCCTTACTGGCAGGTTAAACCCGCCTGAGGTTAATGACAAAGTGCCCGTAGCGGTGAAAACAAACAGATCGTAAAGACGCCGTAAACCCATCCCTGGGGGCTCGAGCCGCGCCGTCCCTGGCGCGGACGCTTTACTCCTCTGTCTGTCTTCACCTTGCAAGATCGAGTCGTAGGGGTTTGTCAGCAGTCTGTGACGGGTTAAACCCGCCTTTAACAATCTTATCGATTGCCTACTTCAGCGCTGAATCAGATAGCGGATAGTCGGGCCATCTTGCTGAATATCCAATACCGTATAGCCATAATTTCGGGCATCTAACGGAATATTATTAATGGATTGCGGGCAGTCACTGATCACTTCCAGGATTTCACCCGGGTTCAGTTGTGGCATCGCTTCGAGTGTGGCGACCGCTGGGTATGGGCAGGGTTCGCCCACCATATCCAAACGGTAATCCGGCACGATAGCCGTAGGTGCTACTGAACTATCAATGGCTAAAGACGAAGAATGACTCATGATGGCTCCTTAAGCAAAGTGGATGCAGTGGCTTTCTGTTGGCGGAAGAAGCGCTTTTCCCACCACAACATGGCAGCAAAAGCGATAGCTAGCATCAGGTAAGTCACCAGTAACCCGCCGATTGGGCCGAACGTTTCCAATAGGTTGACTTTGTCATAATTGGTCGCCAATGCCGGTGCAAAGTCATCCCAATAATACGCCAGAATAGTGGCACCAATAATATTACCCAGCCCCACCCACCAATAGTGAATCTGCCCCTCTACCGCGCGATACATCCAGCCCGTTTCACAACCTCCGGCCAGCACAATACCAAAACCAAACAGTAAACCGCCAATCACTGCATTCGGCCCGGCCCATAGAATCTTCGGTGCGACACCCAGTTGTACATAACTGAAAATCCCAATAGCACTGACCGCCATTCCCAGAATAATCGCTTTCGCCATGTGCGTGCGCCCGGTTATCCACAGGTCACGGAAGGCAGAAGTAAAGCAAATTTGCGCCCGCTCAATCAGCAGCCCAAACCCAATCCCACATAACATGGCGATACCCAATTTTGGGTGGCGGAACAACTCAATCAATGACCAACCTAGCGCCAGAAAAAACACCACCATGCCGAGACGAAAACGTCGCGCAGCCCTGGCTGGGTGCTGGGTTAATGGCGCGGCTGCTGTCACTTTTTGCAATTTCACCGGAATACGAAACAGCGGTAATAGCGTGAATTTGGCACCGAAATAGGAACCGGCTGCCGTCGCGAGCGCGAAGAACCAGGCATGCAGTGAAAACTGCGGAATACCGGTAAAGAAAGCCGCCAGATTACACCCCATTGCCAGCCGCGCACCAAAACCAGCAATAATGCCACCGACCAGTGCCTGAGCAATACGAATACCATGTTGGGGTTTACGCAGTTTCACATTGTTAGCCCACAACGCAGCAGCAACGCATCCAGCAAACATTCCAATGATCATCATGCCATCGATACGATCCAGTGGCGTCCCTTCTAAACCGATAACTTTAAAATAACCCCACTCTTGCGGGTGCGCGCCAAACAGCTGCATTAGATGGCCCCCCCAGCGAGTGAACTCACCAGTAACCGCCCAGAACGTACCGGTTAAACCAAAGTAATAAGTCGATAAGATACCAGCGGCAATTACCGCGGGTAGAGGGGCCCAGAAGCGCACCAAATATTGAGATTTAAACATCTGCCAGCTCACACTGACACCTCCAAAATACGTGTTGTCGCCGACAAGAGTAGGCTCATATGCCGTTGCGAGAAAATAGACCTACGTATAATAAGCCAATTATTTCTTTAATGAAGGGATGATGTATTGAAAATTAGATGTTAGCTAAAAGTTAATTTAATGAGAGGGGATATTGACTGGATGGATATGTGTCGCGGATCAATGTTGTTCATCCTCCTCCGGTGATTGATAATCCAGCGCTAAAGCCAGGCGCAAGATAGCGGCAACCGGTTCAAATAAGGTTTCAGGTATGGTATCGCCACAAACCACATCGCGATGTAATGCGCGAGCCAGTGCAATATTTTCTACAATCGGAATACCTTGCTGTTCCGCCAATTTGATAATCAATGCAGCCCGTTCACCTTTGCCTTTTTCAATCACCATTGGAAGTGGCGCATCATCTGGGTGATAAAACAGACAAACAGCAAAATGGGTGGGATTACGCACTATCGCCGTGGAACGCTGGACATTTTTAGCGAAACTGCCGCTTTGTACCTCCTGCTGTAATTGCCGCCGCTTCTGCTTAATATGTGGGTCACCATCGCTATCTTTGTATTCCCGCTTAACCTCTTCGTGAGACATTTTCAGCTGTTTCATGGTGTTATAGCGCTGAAAAGTATAATCCAGTAGAGAGAAAACCACATAACAGGCAATCAATGCACCCAATAGCCAACTCATTAATGTGCCAAATACCGGGATCGCGCAACTACTGCCGCAATACGACAAATAACCAAAAGAAGTGGCGTATCGTGCCAACAGATAGCCGAAAATCAGGGTTAGCACCCCTACCTTTAGTAAAGATTTAATTAACTCAAACAGGCTACGCAATGAAAAGAGCTGCTTGGCATTATCGATTGGATTGATATGTTCACCTTTAAACGCTACAGCTTTAGTTGCAAATAGCGGCCCGACCTGCGCAATTCCGGCAAGAATTGTCATCAAAATCAGCGCTCCGCCCAGGATTCCCACAATATGGATGAGCACCGCCGTGCATTCTGAGCCAATACGCGCCAGTGCGAAGGTGAAGGGTTGCTGTAATTGGTTGATTGTACTGCGGATCAAAGCACCAATCTGATCAATGATGGAGTTACCCACCAGGAAAAAATAAGCCACCAGCACCACCAATTGCCCCCCAGAGGTTATCTCGACACTCTTGATGACCTGCCCTTTCTCCCGTGCTTCTCTCAGCCGTTTAGCAGTGGGCTTTTCATTCTTTTCACTGCTTTCACCGCTCATTATTCCCTCCTTTTATCAATGGGATAAATGTGCTTATTTTCTGCTCGGTCTGATTAATACCGACCAAATAATGATGTAATGCGTAAGGCAGGCTAATCAGTAATAGCAATAACGCCAATGCACTTTTGATCGGCATTGCTAGAAAAAACACATTCAGTTGTTGAGACGAGCGATTAATTAAACCTAAAGACAAATCCGCTAACACCATGACCAGCATCGCTGGCAAAGCAAAACTCAAACAGAGTTCATACATCAGCTGCCATTCACTTTGCAGAAAGTGCAGTATTGCCGAGGTGGGCTGGATACCATTACCAGCAGGTAAGACTTCATAAGAGCTATAAAGTGCTGTGAGTACCAGATTGAACCCGCCTGAAATCAGGAACAAAACCGTTAATATTTGCGTAAACAGCACACCAAAAATGGAGGATTCCATCCCCATGCTGGGATTAAACAACGTGGACATAGTGGCGCCACGTAAGGTGTCAATCAGAAAGCCCGCCATATCAATCGCCC
Source organism: Yersinia sp. 22-579 (assembly GCF_030433455.1). Taxonomy (NCBI): domain Bacteria; kingdom Pseudomonadati; phylum Pseudomonadota; class Gammaproteobacteria; order Enterobacterales; family Yersiniaceae; genus Yersinia; species Yersinia sp. 22-579. The sequence goes on from NZ_JAUJTZ010000018.1 coordinate 62,238, forward strand.
AAAAAGGCAATGCGGCGACAAAACCAATCATCACCCCGACCATCAGCTCGATACAAAGCACCCAAAACCACCCTGTGAGGCTATCGTGATACAGCAAGGATGTGGTGAAAAACATCGGAGTCACTGGCAGGGCGATGGCAAAAACCAGGCTATTACGCAGCAAGCTACTACCCAAACTGCGCGCCGTAAACAGAGGCAATATCAGTAACATGCCATAAGGGCGCATCATCGCCAGACCTAAGGCCCCTAGCCAGTGCAAAGAGTCATGCATATCAAGACCGCATACTGGTTATCTGCAAAAAGGTCTGCTGGGTGTAATTCAGCAATGTCGATCCCATCCAATGATAGGTAATCAATAATGTGGCGGATACAGCGAGTAATTTAATCAAAAACTGTAATGTTTGGTCCTGTATTTGGGTAAGTGCCTGCAACAAGCTGACAACTATCCCTACCACTGACGCCACCACTACCACCGGCATTGATAGCAGTAAAACTATCCATAGCAACTGAGTCGCCAGATGAACCACAATGGCGTTGCTCATGGCCACTTCTCCTGTTGGCCATTCATAAGTAAGACCCCACTAACTGCCCCAGCAACAATCCCCAGCCATCAATCAGTATAAAAATTAATAACTTGAATGGTAATGAAATCGTAATGGGAGATACCATCATCATGCCCATTGCCAGCAAAATATTAGAGACAATCAAATCAATCGCCACAAAGGGCAAATAAAGCAGTAAACCAATTTTGAAGGCTTCAGTTAGCTGGCTCAGGGTAAAAGCGGGCATTAATATCAGCAGCGAGTTGGGTTTGATGGTGTCGCGATAGCGTACCGGCCACTTGGTTTGGACGATGTCATTGAAAAAATGAACCTGTGCTGCATCGGTATTTCGTTGTAAAAAATCGCGATATGGCTCCAGCGCATGCTCGTCAATATGATGTAGCAAAGCACCGAGATCATTGGGTAACGGTTCATCCTGTAGGCGGGCATGTACATCCAATCCGACCGGAGCCATGATAAAAATGGTTAACACCAGCGCCAAACCGTAAATGGCAATATTGGGTGGCACTTGCTGCACCCCTAATGCATTTCGCAGCAATGAGAAAACAATCGATAGTTTGAGAAACGATGTTCCCATCACCATCAGCAAGGGGAGTAATGACAGAAGAAAAAGCAGGACAATCAATTGAGAGGACGAATTCAGTAACTCCATAGTCTATTCCGCAAAAGCTGGCCTGTCGGGTAAAACAATAACCAGAGTATTTATCGGCTCAGCACTCTCTCGTATCGGGTCATGACCTGAATAAACACCGCTAACGCCGCTGCGGCGTCAAGTGTGCCGGAGAAGCCACTGATCGATGCGTACGACCAACTGCTCATCACAACACAACAAACTGCCCCTGCCGACGGGCTGCCCATGCAGTCGGATATTAACTTCACCGTAGAGCTGAGTCTGGCATGCCAATGTTTGCCCGACAGCTAGCTGTTTAATATCTGCCAGCGGTATAGTTAAGCGGCCAATTTCCATCACCAGTGTTTGCGGTAATTGCTCGAGTTCTACCGTCTGGGGCATGTTAGGTATGGCGGCGATATCCAGCGACAGAAATGAATCAATATCGTCATTAACTTGTTGAATAGTCATGCTGTTTTCATTTTCCAGTTTAATATAAATCTGCGGTGATGCCATTTGCCATAGCCAACAGTTCCCGTGTTTCCATTTTGCGGCACAGTTAATTCGTACCCCATCCCCCGGCCTGATTTGTTGCAATTGATACAGTGATAATCGACTCCATCCCACCACTAATCCCGCCTGCCACAACAGATCTTGCCCGGCGACCTGCTCGCGGTGCCAATCAGATAGGGTTTCAGCTAACCTCGCCAAAGGCCAATCAAACAACACGCCACTGAGTTGCTGGCCTTCCAGTTCAAAAGCCAGCACCACCGCCCATTGGGGCAAAAGTGTCATCGCCACTGGCGCAGTTTCGTCAAAAGTTAACTCTGATAGCGCACCCAGCAGCGGACTAATAGCCCAAGTCGCCATAGCGTTAACCAATTCAGCCGCCAGCAAATGGGGTTCATCTGTTGCCAGCGAAGATGCCAGCCAGTTATTCCAACAGCATTGGGATAACCAGAAACCGCATACCTTGCCGTCATAATGGAGTGGCAGGTAAATACCCTCCCCCTCGGCCTGCGCCAGTGTGGCGTAAATGCCATCACTATGACGCCCACGCCCAATGATGGCGCTGAGCTGGCGTAATTCAGCCGATAGTGTCCCCACCATGGGTCACCTCCAACAAGCAAGGGAATCCCAATTGATGCAGTTGCCGCTGCCAACGAGTTTGTAAGCGCTGTAAACGTTCGACCCAGTCACGGTTGTTGTGACTGAGCACAATATGCAAACCATGAGCGGCCAGGCTGACATGAACCTGCACACCTGATAGAGGTCCACTGAGGATGCGGTAGTCAGTTTGCATCAATTTGCCCTCACCCAAAGCCGCCGTGGTATGGGCCATATCCTGCATTGCAGATGAACGAGGAGGAAGATAGCGGGCAAATTGCTGTTTTTGCCTTTCATGGTCTAAGCTCTGTGGCCGCTCCCCGTTAAAGCCCCTATCACTGAGCAGTGGTAATGCGCCTTCAATATCGATTCGACTCATCTTTGATTAGCATCCGTAATTTTTCTTGTTCACGCTGATTTGTCCTTAACAGCGCCTGCTGCGACACAATGGCGTCTTGCTGTTGCTGCCTTTTAGCGGCTAACTCACGGAGCGATTGGTGCAACTGCCGTTCCGCCTGATACACCTTGTGCTGCAAGGCTCTCTGCTCCTCTGCTTGCCTCGGATTTAGTTTGCCGCGCCATTGGGCAATCCTATGTAATTGCTGGCATAACCCTTGGCGTTCTTGATGGAAACTCGCCAACTGCCGCTCTTGTTGTTGCTCTTCTTGTCGCAAGCACGTTAATTGCTGGCGTAAACGGCGCTCCTGGCGCTGGCGCAGAGTCAAAAGCCGCAGGAAAATAGTTAATGCTCGATTGATAAGCCCAATGCCTGTGCGAGCTGAACCAAGGTATGAGTGAGACCGGCGGTATCGGTTTTGCATGATGATAAAGCGCTCTCCTGTTGCAAAAAGGCGCAGATGCCTGGGTAGCGCTGTAGTGCTTCGTCAGCCTGTAAATCCTGACCTTCCTGATATTCACCCACTCGCACCAGCAACTCGATCTCCTGATAGCAGGCCTGTATATGACGCAGTTTTTGTGCCAATGCCCGATGCTCCGCACTGACAATTTGCGGCATGATACGGCTCACACTGGCGGCAATATCGATAGCAGGATAGTGCCCGGCACCGGCCAATTGGCGCGATAACACGATGTGCCCATCCAATAGCGAACGCACCTCATCGGCCACCGGCTCATTCATGTCATCCCCCTCAACTAGCACGGTGTAAAAAGCCGTTATGCTCCCTCGTTCACTATTGCCCGCACGCTCAAGTAACCGGGGAAGCGCGGCAAAGACACTGGTGGGGAAGCTGCCCATCGCAGGGTGTTCCCCCGCAGCCAAACCAATTTCACGGGCGGCTCTGGCATAGCGAGTGAGCGAATCGGCCATTAACAGCACTTTCCCCCCCCGCTCACGGAAATATTCAGCCACAGTGGTGGCGGTATAAATACCTTTTAACCGCTCCAGCGCGGGGCGATCAGAGGTTGCTACCACCACTACTGTGCGGGCGCGGGTTTCGGGCGTTAGCACTTGCTCAAGGAATTCCCGCACTTCACGGCCTCTTTCACCAATCAGCGCCAACACGATGATATCCGCGCGACAACCGCGACATAACATGCTTAATAAGCTGCTTTTACCTACTCCGGCGGCAGCAAAAATACCGATTCGTTGCCCCTCGCCACAACTCAATACACCATCAATGGCACGAATACCGGTGGTCAATATTTGCTGAACTGGTTGACGAGTTAATGGATCAGGTGGCGGGCAATCCAGCTCACGCCAATGCCCACGAAGGGGAGGGCCAGCATCTATTGGCTCCCCCAAACCATCCAATACTCGTCCAAGCAAATCCACCCCAACTCTGACGCGATGTTCATGTCCAAGCGGAGAAATCCATTGACCACATCGTAAACCTGCGGAGGAGGCAAACGGCGACAGTAATGCTGTTTGTTGCTCAATAGCGACCACCTCGGCCAACATGTCCGGTGAGGTAATTCGGCATAACTCCCCCAGCGCAACACCGGGTAAATGGGCGCGTAGCAGAGTCGGGCCGACATCTAATATCGGCCCGCAAGATTCGATGCCGCTCGGAGGGGAAGGCAATAGGCGTAATTGTTGCTGCAACTGAACACTTAATCGCGCTATATCAGGTAGTTTCATCAAGTTCATCTCCGATAAGCTCGATGGTACCTACTACCTTAATATTCATTTCATCGCCCAGTTCCTGCCAGGAAAGTACCGGTAGCGCAAAAATATCCCGCTCAACAATTTTGCGTAAAAAGCGCCGTACATCGATGCTCGTCAACAACACCGCATCGGTATTTTCAGCAAAAGCGCCTGTTATTTTGTCGAGAAGCAGCCGCGAATGTTTATCTTCCAGCGCAGAATAGGTCCCTGCTGAGGTCTGACGGACAGACTCGCGGATCAGATTCTCCGCCCCTTCCCCCAACCGCAATACTGGCAACCAGACTTTGTTTTTGCTAAATCGGCTGCACACATGACGACGTAGGGCGATACGGACATATTCGGTCAACATGACGATATCTTTCTCTTTCGGTGCCCACACCACCAGCGCCCCGAAAATAGTGCGTAAATCGCGGATCGAAATATCTTCTTCCACCAATCTTTGCAATGTTTCTGCCACCTTGCCGACCGGCATCTGGCGCTGTAGCTCTTTGACCAGCTCGCCGTAACGCGCCTCCATAGCGTCCATCAGATAACGGGTTTCTTGCACACCAATAAACTCAGCGGTATGCCGCTCAAGCACGCGTGTCAGGCAATGGATAATACGTTGATGCCCCTGCGCATAGGGAATGCCCAACGTGCTGGCATGACGCGCCTGCTCGGCGGGCAACCACTCAAAGCTACCCATTTTCATGCCAAGAACCTGACTGCGTGTGGCGAGCGAGGTACTGGGTTGCAGCAGTAATACATCATCAAAAGGTAATGTCAGTTTCAGCACTTGCTCTTGATAGACTCGGATCGATAATTCATTTTCAGCCAGGCTAGGATCACTGCGGACAACTACCTCGGGCAATGGCACGCCAAGATGTTCGAACCAGCGCCAACGCAAGCCATCAAGATCTCGCCCCAGATGGGGATAGCGTAAATTGGGCGCGCAATACAGCATCAATGGCACGGCTCCAGGGGTCATCGCGCTAGCCGGGGAAGGCAGTTTATCGCCACGTTCACTGGCCCCAACGCTTGGTTTCTTCTTCCGATAAAGTAAGAAGGCGGGGGTAGCGACCAGTGCTGCCAGCAGGATAAAAATCAGGAAAGGAAAACCTGGCAACAGGGCAAAAACAGTCAAGATCGCCGCCGCCAGCAACAAAGCATCGGGTTGACGCCCTACTTGTATTGCCAAGTCTTTGGCCAAACTCTGTTTATCCTGGCCAGGCACCCGAGTGACAATTATCCCAGCCGTGATCGAGATAAGTAATGACGGGATTTGAGCGCATAATCCATCCCCGACGGATAACACGGCATACGTGGTCATCGCCTCTTCGGCAGACATATTATGTTGCAACACACCAATAGTGATACCGCCGATAATATTCACCAGAATGACAATAATGCCGGCGATAGCATCCCCTTTAACGAACTTCATCGCCCCATCCATAGCACCAAACAGACGGCTCTCTTTTTGGACCCGCTCGCGCAGTCGCCCCGCTTCAGCCGAGTCGATCACCCCAGCTCGCATATCGCCGTCAATACTCATTTGTTTGCCCGGCATGCCATCGAGAGAAAAGCGGGCGCTAACTTCAGCGACGCGCTCTGAGCCTTTAGTGATCACGATAAACTGCACCACGGTGATGATGGTGAAAATGATCAGCCCCACAGCCAGATTACCCCCGACCACAAACTGACCAAACGCCTCGACAATTTCTCCCGCATCATGCTGTAGCAGTACCAAGCGCGTGGTACTGATAGTTAGCGCTAATCGATAAAGTGTGGTGATCAGTAACAACGATGGGAAAACCGAGAATTCGAGTGGGTCACGCAGGTAAATCGAGATCATCAACAGAATAACGGAAAACGCGAGGTTGACGGCAATCAGTACATCCACCATGACGGTGGGCAGCGGCAGAATCATCATAAAGATCGCCACCAGCAGCATGACTGCCAAAAAAACATCCTGCCGCGCAGCTATCATCATCAAACCGCGGGTCAATGCCGATTCTCTCATCGGTATTCTCCCGGCAAACGGCGGAGTAAAGCACACTGTTGCTGATATAGCTGAAACCAACACTCGGCCCCTGATGACACTGGTGGCGAGCAACTGACCATCATGCCCATTTTCAATAAATAGATACGCTGGGGAACACCATTAAAGCGTTCCAGCTGCCAACTCCTCTGGAGCAGCAGTAAATCCTCAAAGTGATAACGCCGATGTTGCACACCGCTGGTCAATAACAATCGCCCATTGCGCCACTCAAGGAACACCAGCCGTTGCTCTATTTGCCACTCCATGCGGGAAGATAATTTAGAGCAAGGTAACTCGGCCATCTGAGTAAACAACTGAAGGTTACGGGTAACAACTAAATCCATTTCCATAACCACGCCTCGTCGAGATAGATTATTGTTTTACTGTATTGATAAGTAATGGAAAGGATATGTAGCCCACCGACAGTGGGCTATCCGGTCATGGCCCGATTCGCCAGGTTATATCTCCAATAACACCGCCAAAATTTGCTGTTGCTGCTCTTGATCATTGAAGCAATCAATCGGCATAAGGTTGAATAACTCATAAAATCGGCGAATAAATCGACTATGTGCATTGATATCCTGACCTGAAATCGCCGCAATACGTGGTTGCAACCAGTGACTAAATAGCCAGGGCTGCCCCACCACCGCCAGCACTTCGCTCAAAATCACATCCCCATCTACCGCGCAGGCTCTCCCCATGCGGGAACAATGGTCTTCCAACCCCAGAAACATCAACAAACGGCGGAGTTGCCGCAGTGTGCCAGCCAGACGTTCACCACGCTTTGGCGGCGGTTGAGAAGACAGGTCAAATGCCACCGCGCGCATCAATACCCGGACTCGTTGCTGCCGCTTTGGCCAGCGGCTCACCTGAGCAAACCACTCTGTAATTGACAACTCACTTTGCTCAATACTCTGTGCAAACAGTTGCTTAACGGCACCCAGTTCACGGCTCTCCTTGCTGCCCAATTCCAGCAAACCAAATAATTCGATTTCCCAGCCATCACTTTCCAATAACGGCTCAAGAAGTTGCGATAGGCTGCGGCGACGTAACAGGTTATTTTTGCTGTACGCCATCATTGCGGCCAACAACAAGATTTGCTGCCCGGCTGATAACCCCCCCTGGCGAAGCTGACTGGCAAGCAAAGAAATATCCATATCAAGCGGAATATGCTTGGGCAGTAAAGAGTCCGCACTCGCGGATAACTGGGCGATTAATTTCACCAGTAACTGCTGACGGCACTGATTTCGCTCCTCAGCTTCAACGGATTTTTGATCTTTTAATCGGGAACCCAAACTCAACCCGATCTCTTCCATGGTTTCTTCCAACGCAGTTTGTCTGACCTCCGACAATTCTATGCCGGCTAGCTCCGTGACCGAGCGTGCGGGGGTTATTTCACCGTGTAACCCAGCCTCATGGAGTGAAGATCCGTGGACAGCATGTGCATCGGCGATATTATTGGCATTTATCATCTGTAAGTTCCTGATAAAGCGATGGCTCTGGTGATTCCTGAAGCCAAAGAAGAAGTTGTGACAAATGGTGCTGAAGAGAAAGTGTAAGCTGTAGCATCGGTGAGCTTAATTGCGCCTGATCTTCGGCCATATTGTCATCGGCAATACATTGCACTCGCGAGCCTAAAGCAGCAGCCACTGCTGAAAGATGCTGTGGGTGAACACGTAATATCAACTCATTGTCATGCGCCAACTTTTCGACTTGCGCCCCCAAGCGGTGGATCAGAATTTGGCTCACCGCTTGTTCCCCCGCCCAGGCGGTCATCACCGAACGAATAGCAGCAAAAATAGACTCTCGGGCCTGTGTAATCAGCGCTGACTCCAGTTGCTCCACAGCCACTAACCAATGGACATGCTGTGCTAACACGTCAGTTTCCATTTGGCTGCGGGTTTGCTCGATAAGCCTATCCGCTTGTTGTTGCGCCTGAACCAGTAGCTCGGTACGTTCGGCCTGTGCCGCTTGCACAATGTCAGCCGCCTGCGCTTGGGCATCCGACAAAATATCGCGACTCTGCGCTATTTTCTGTAATTCAGCCGCAGGGATAACCGCGCCAAGGGGCAGGGCAAAGTCGAATTCTTCCACCCGAATCTGAAGCGGGTTCATAGCAAACGCTCTAAGCGGATTAACCAATCATCAACTGACAGGGATAACGCTCTGGACAGAGAAAGTGATCGCGGTAAAGGCGGTAACGAGATACACAGTGCCCGCCACACCACACAGTCACAACGGACGTGGTGAGCAAGACTTTGCCCCAACCGCAATGCAGTCGTTAACAATTGCGCGGGGCTTAATCTGGCAGGGAGATGTCCGCGATATCCCATCCCCATGAGCTGCTGAATATCACTCTCACTTAATAGCGGCGAAAGTTGCTGCCGGTAACGGCGCAAACGCAGGTAATCATCACACTGTAAATAAACCAATCCCAACGCCAGACAGCGCGCGGATAAGCGCTCCGGTTTCACAATTTGATATTGCTGTTGTTGACTCAATACGGCAGGCAGTGGTTGCTGAGGAAAATGTCGCAGGCAATTCAGTCGCGTATTTAGCGCGCGATCCATCACCACATTGCGGCCATAATGGTAGCTTGCGGTATTCATCCCCGCAGCCGCCAACCATAATGGATGAGCAAATTGTGCAGGCCGCCAGGCTAATTGATGCAAATACCGAATATCGGCGGTTAATGGCAATATCATCATTTCCTCCAGGCAATTATCGGCGCAGATAGCGCACCAGGCAGGTCGTCGACAAGCCGACTAATAACACCAGCAGCAAACCCAAGACTATTTGTAATATCGCGGCATGCCGCAATAGCCATTGCAAAGCAGCTTCCGAGTGACTCTGTTGCTGCGTCGCTGGGGCGCTGAACCGATAATTAGTCGGTTGCATCACCACACTGATCTGCGAAAAATCGATACCCGGAATACCATCGCGGATCAGATTCTTTATTTGCGGTTGATAACTCAGTAAATTCACTTCAGGTGAGTATTTGATAAACACCGACGCGGCGTGGGGAACACTGCTTTTTCCATCAGTCGGCGCGGGCATAGCAATAGTCACATCTGCTTGGATAACCCCATCCATATGGCTCAACATACTTTCCAATTGCTGCTCTTTCAGATAGACCATCTTGGCCTGCTCTTGCCCCGGAGAGGTCACCAACTGATTCGACGGGAAAAGCTCATCTACCGAGGCAAATCGCTGACGGGGGAAACCATGTTGTCGTAGCAATTCTACGGCGTTAATAAATTGACTTTTATCGATATTTAGCGCGACTGTACCTCCCTTCTCAGACTGTTTTTCTGCCTTGATTTGGTGCAACATCAATAACGCCAACATCTGATTGGCTTCCCCTTCTGAAAGACCGCTATACAACTCCATCCCACAGCCAGAAAGGGACATAACCACCAGCAATAGCGCTATCAAACGCTGCACCCGTTTCATTGCATATTGACCAGTTTGTTGATGTTCTGCCCGACCACTCCGGCAACTTTAGCCGTTAAATCCACCGCCAACGTGGCGTGCATCCATTCAGACTGCACTGACAAAAATTGGTCTGGAGATATCATTGGCGTGGCTGGCTCAACCTGCTGCATTAATTGAGCAAACTTGGCAATACGCTGCCCGTCGGCAGGTAGCTGGGAGGGGGAATTCAACTTGAAGGCGGCGTTGATTGCATCAATTTCCATCGGATGTCCTCGGTTTAATAAAAGTGTTTATTGCGCAGGCTCACATCTTGGCGGAACCAGCAATCCCTTGTTGCAGCAAAGCCAACATACCTTGTGCTTCTTGTGAGCTGGAGGTAGCTAATAGCGCCAGGGCTTCACTCTGCTGATTAAGCCCAAATAACAGCATGGCCTCACAGACTAAACGCACTTGAGGTTCCGGAATTAACTGCGGCAATACGTTAAGAATGTCGCGAGCCTCGGCCAGTAAGCTGTGGTTGACTCCCGCCAATGCCGCCTCCACAACTAATTGGCGGCAAGGGGCTGAAAGTAGAATCATATTTTGGCAATAATCCCACTGGTCATATCCTTAATCCCCTTCATCAAAGCACTGCTGAAATTGATGTAAGATGAATATTGCTGCATAGCAAATTGCATCTTTAGCATATGCTCAGGATCTGAGGGGTTGCCGGAGGTCATCTGGTTTTGAAAATCCTGACCAATCTTATTGATGCTCTGTGCCAACCCATTAACTAAAGCATTTATATCCATAAGACCCCCTATTCCATAAGTGACCGCATATGTGACGGGCACTGTTGAAAACGACGACGAAAACTGTCAGAGAAATGAGCGTGATTACTAAAACCACACTCCATGGCAATATCTGCCACACGCAGTCGGGTGGATAGCAGCAGCTCACACCCTTTCTTCAAACGTTGATCCAATAACCATTGCTTGGCAGACATGCCGAATTTTTCGTAAAACAAGAAATTCAATTTACGGGTCGAAATACCTAATTCATCGGCATAACGCGAAACCGTCCATGGGTTGAGGCGGTTCTTATCAAAGAACTCCAGCAATTCGTTATTAGTACCCACTATAGATTCTAATAATCGGGAGAAATAAACCGGTTCCAGCCCCAGACAATATAGGTATAGGAAGCGCAGCGAGGAATTTCTTTCAAAATCGACTAGCTGCTGAGTGGCACAAATAATATCGCTACTTATCGGTAAGATCTTGTAGCGTTCATATACGTTTTGGGGCAGATGAAATTTATTCGGCTGAACCATCTTGCTGGCAAGGTCTTGATATAACGGTAACAAGTCGATGGAATGACACAATATTGAGATAAAACTACTTTGAGAAAAAGAGGATACTGTTGCTTGCTCATCAGTAATGACTAATTGCCCCGCTGGCACAGTATGGCAAATACTGTCACAACGTAATATTCCCTCTTGTCGAAATAGAATAAATTGTATTGATTTCATAATATCCCTTCGAGTGTCATTGTCCTTATGCTAGATTGACAAATAACCTGTGAAACCGATATCCGGTGTAGACCTTAAGTCTCATTAACAATATGCCGTTGATTCTTGTTACATAATTTAGTTAATTCTTCCAATTCCTTCATCCTTCCTTCAAGAATGGCTAACAGTTTAATTATCTCTTTTTCAATTATGACTAATTTTTCTACAATGGCTTCTTTAACATCACTGTCATGATTCATCCAGGCACCTAAAGCCCCAGCCGTGGCAGCACTCATCATAGAGGTCAATATTGGAGCAGAGTTTTTGGCAAGAAGACATAAACTATTATTAATAACCGGATTGACAGACAAAGCCACCACGCCGAGAGAAACCACAATTCCAGCCTTAATAAAATACGAGGTAAAGCGGGCAATTTTTTTGGCGTTCATCGGTGAAGCCTGACAATATTTAGCTAATATAAAAACAGCTTGCTGCATGGCGTCACAGCCCATGGTCAGTTCTTCTTTATTTTTACTGGCACAATTCCAGTTATGATAGGCACAGGCCAAATTAGACAGTGATAGCATAAGATTTAAACCGGTGAGAATAGCAACAGGGGTGGCTACACCACCACTACAAATACTTAGCCCAACACTGACAACAAACGAAGACAGAGAAACAATCGATTCAATCACATTGATGAAAAATTGTTTCTTAGCCAACTTAACTCTGGCATTTTTTAATTCATCAAGCTCAAATTCTTGATTATCACATAATTTATTTATTTCATTCCTTGCCTTCTCAATAGTGTTTTTTTTATCTTCAAATAAAGGAATAATAATAGGTTTTTCACTACTCAACCCCGGTTTTTCACTTATGTTGGTGGAATTAGACACGAAGACGACATTTAAATATTGGGCTGATAGAGGTTTATTTTTTTGTATCATAGTTATCCACCTTAAACATGGCTTATACAAACCATATTGTCTGCTTCAGATACTATTTAATAATTGATTGGCTTTTTCTGCCGTCGGAGCGTATTCAGGGCTAAAGTAGCTCATTTCAATCGTGGTTTGTAATGCTTCCCTGGCATCAGCCCCTTTATCCAGTGCCAGCAAACAAACAGCCATCTGATAGACAGGCTCTGGATCTTTGGCCTCTAAAAGTAATGCGCAAGCATAAGCACTGAGTGCCAACGTAAATTCTTGCTGCATTTGCAGTGCTCCCGCCAGAGCCAAATGAAATTTCGATTCTAATGGGAAATATAATGTCAGCCAGGAAAAATCCTCCATAGCAGCAACGTAGTCATCCATCATCCAGGCCTGATAGCCCCTGGCATAGCGGACCTGCGCCTCTTGTGGGTTAACGCTCTGGCGTTCCATCATTATTTGCGCATTAACCATACCTTTATCCTGTAAGGTGCTGCTTATTTTCGCACAAATGGTCTGTAACTCTTCTAGGTGGCTATCACTCATATCATTCCTTCATTCATTCACATCAAATAACAGCCAGTCATCACCATCAATATTTTTACTGAACGCGCCTTTGGCAATAAGTATTTTAATCAGTCGATGACGTATTGATTGCAATATGGGACAGGCAATATTATCAATAACCATCATTCTAACTATCGATAGCCCAACAACACTCATGCTTAAATGATGTAAAAAATTGAACAATTTAATAAAATTACCGGGCAGGTCATTGTCAACTATAGACCCGAGAGAACAAATAATAAATTCACTATCCTCCACCCGATAAATCACACGATAACCATAAATAAAAAACTCATGCCCAATCTTTATAGCGCTATTCTCCAAGTAAGCTATTTTAACCGTGCAGTTTTTATCATTTAAATATTGTTCTATATTGAATGAGTTAGACCTCATAACTTCACAGCCATGGAAATCTGACCCATCATATTGTTTATATTATTACCAAAATCTTTCATATTTTGCCGTAACTCACTTATCTTATCTGACAACTCACTTATGTTTTTATTATAAGATTGTGCTCCACTGTTTTGCAGATCACCAGTCATGCGCTTCAGGTCCGCTTGAAGAGTCATTTGCCCTTCAGCCAATTTACCGCTACCCACCTCGAGTTGCCCAAGCGCCGAACTGCCATGTATTGCTATATCACCCAGTTTTAAACTTGTCACAGCACCTAATCCGCTGGTTACACCAGCAAGGATAGAGCAAATACCACTAGAAATAGTACCAGCTGCTGTTTTATCAATCGCATCACGTTTGTTTTTTATTGAGCTGATTTGAATATCCCAACCTAGCATTTGTTGCTTCTGATTATAGGCATTGAGCACATCTCTATTTTTTTTAAATAAAATGTTCATTTGAAAAATAATATCGGACAGGTCAGAGATGATATCGTCAATATTATTACCCGTATTTTCACTACCCTTCCCAGTATAAATCTTATTTTCCTCAGATAGTGTTATTTGATGGTTGACTATCATATTCATAATAACCTCTCTATATTAATGAGCCTGCAATACTTACCTGTAACAGACCATTCTGACGAATATTGTCACTGAGTTTTGTCAACGAGTCTTGCGCATCCTGGGACGTCTCTTTGAGTTGTTTAAGTTGCTGTTGTTTATTTCGCTCCACCCATTCATCCATAAATTGAGTGAAATCTTGATCAAGTATTAATTTTTGGATCTCTTTTTGTAGCCCGGCTCTTTGTACAGATAACTGTCCATTATTAACTTGTACTGCTGCGCTGCTGCATTTTTGAATAATTAATAAAGGTGAGGTAGCTATATCTTTTAAAATTGTCGTCACTGATTTTTTTATAATGGCTTTGGTACATTGTCGACTCAACTCTTCTGTTGTCAGAGTTATCCCTTTTTTGATTGCGTCCTCAGCCAATTTTTTCGTGACACCTCCCACCAGCTTTTCGATCCCCTCGTGAGTAAAGGACTTAGTGATATTACGCACCAGGGTCATTTCCGCCTCTATCGCTTGTTTAGCCGCCGCAGAGGCCATATCGGCGGCATTAACCATCTCTATTTCCATCGCTTTCATAGAGATATCGCGACTAACTTGTTGACTGACATCCTTACCGAATTGCCCAGCCAACTGCTCAATCTCTTCAGTCGCTCCCCGCTTAATAGCATCCGTCAATGCTTCGCCACCGCCCTTTTTCAACACATCACCCGCACCTTTGGAGACGGCACGAGCAGCATTGATTGCACGACCAGCTTGAAACAAGTCGATAGCCATGGCAAAACATTCAAAACCCAGCTGAACTTTTCCTGCTACATCAATAACTTCCTGACATTTTCCCTTTGATGCCCCGAGTAACATCGCCGTTTCAGCCGCAGCCTTAACCAATCCAGCAGTGCCCGCAGCTAAATAAGCAGCACCCGACGTCATAGCAACCGGATCGCCGGTTAATATCCCCTCCGCAATCTTGAGCGCCCCATAGACCACCTCGGCGGCACCAATAACCCAATCAAAAACCGCATTGAAAATTCCGGCTTTTTTGGCTTTATCAGCTTGTTCAACGGCTTTGTCGATCTGTTGTTGATATTCAGAAATACGTTTATCACGCAGAAAAGCCTGAACGTCCGTGGCACGCTCCATTTGCTTACCAATTGATTTGCACAAATCAGAGAACAGCCCAATGCTCAAATTACCCGCCATCGACATGATAAGTTGCATATCGGTGCTGCCCAATCGATCAAGTGAAAGTCGGTTATGGCCTCCTTCAGCTAACCCTTTGTGAGGTAAAGAAATGAGTAAGCGATCAAGCGCTCCCTGCGCGCTTTGCTGCGACACATGGGGTGAAGTTATATTGGTATCTGTCAGGGGAGGTAGCCCAGCAATGCTGCGCCAGTCTGGCAGTTTCACCGGCGATAAAGCGGGGCTTTTATTCGCCCCAGCCCTTGGCCAATCATTCATAACGCTGGCTTTAATACCTAAGGCATCAGACATGTCGCACCTCCAATAGTAAGGCGGCCAACCCACGCTCGGCTTGTTGTTTCACTTGAGTCCATTCCGCGAGTGAAGAGCACCAATTCAGCGCCATACGAAAGGCTTTTTCGGCATAAGCCAAGTTACCGCAGGCCGTATAACACTCAGCCGCCAGGTAGGATGGACGAGGGTCATTAACCTGAATTTGTCCCGCGCGACTAAAACAGTAAATCGCCTGATGAAAATCAGCCGTTTGCTGATAGCACAATCCCAAAGTCAGCCAATAAGAGAAATTCCAATGATCCAGTCGTACCAATAGATTTAATAACCGTTTGGCACCGTCGTATTCTCCGCCCTCGCATAGTTGTACCGTATATTCATATACCAATGCCAAATCTTGTGGATTCATTTTGGCTAACATACGCAGAGAGCCGCCGCGCCGCATAAAATTAATGACTACATCGCTGGGTTGAATATTCATTTCACACCATCCTTAGCACCGCGATTTTATTAGCAGAAATTGCGGGCAATTGTCATCAGCAAATCTTTTAAACCTGACTGCAATGTGCTGATGTTATTAGCGCAAACGTTATAACTCTGCATTATTTTCTGTAACTGTAATTGATCCTGACTCATGGTGTCTGTCGCGCGACTTTTCTCATTATCCAGAGCACCTTTCACCGCCTGAAGTTGCCCTTTATCCAGTTCTGGGCCGTGAGATTTTAAGTATTCATCAATACTCATGCCATCAACAGTAATGCCATTTCTCCGCATAAAATCAATTACCTCGTCAGGTAAAGGTTCTTTGGTTTTATCATCCCCTTTCGCTGCTTTGGCAATAACCTCATCGACACGGTTCGACATATCTTGTGTATCGCTGGCATATTTTGAACGCGCCTGCATCTCTTTAAAATGAGCGCTGGCAATATTAGAAAGTACAGCAAGATTTAAATATAAAACGGCCAGCCCTATACTGAAAATATCATCAGCACTATTGATTGCATCAGGTGAACTGTTTTTTACCATGTAATTCCCGGATGACTTGGCCGCCTGTTCTACAAAGAATTTTGGCATATTGACATAGGCATTCGTTGACATATAGATACTCCTACACACAAGTTAGTGTGTTATACATATGGGAGAGCATGGCTACGCGTGTTTAGTCGAATTAAGATTCTTAAGTTGTGTTTCCAATTGTTTAAACTGTATATTCATCTGCGAAATACAAGCCAGTATTCTAGCTTTTTCTTGTTTAAAACCGCGAGGAAAAGCAGCATCTAAGCGTGATAATACGTCTCTGGCTTGACTATCATTATCAGCTCGCTGCTGTAACATTGCTATGTGCTGTTGAAATTCCTTAAGTTTATCCAAATCAGACTTTAACTTTCCATATCTACTTTGCAAGTCACCTAGCATATGTTGAATAGGAATATTATTGTTCATATCATTACTCCTTATCTATTCATGAGCTATTAAATTAATTTTGTATTATTGTACCCCTACTGTCTTTCACATTTATTCTCTAATTTTTAAAAGTTACATCACGGAAGTCATTTTTTATAACGAACAATAAGAGTTTCAATGATTTTTTCGGCGCTATCCAGCGCTAGCATCATGTCATTAAGACTTTTATAATTCTCCGGTGTTTGCTGGAGAGACAGTTGATGAATAAGTAATAATTTTTCTTTTATCAACAACACCTTTCTGTGCTGAATAGATAGCGACTCAGACTTAATATCATCTTCCAGTTCAGTTATATGCTGCATTAATTCATTTCCTATTCTTAAAAATCCATCGGTATTTGTACTAAATGATTAGATTTTAATAGTGAGATCCCCCGTTCTCCGATCAAGATAACTTTATAACCATTATCCAGTACGGCTCCTTGCTGTAAACGAACCCCATTAGCCAGTTGCACAAATTTTGAATAATTATTTCCACCATAACTAACAATCGCTGCGGGAAGGAGTTGAGTGGTTTGATCTGACGCCGGAATATTTTGATACCTCACCGGAAATGCATCAGGTTGCAGGGTGAGTTTCGTCAGTGTCTCTTTAAGATGCTGCTGTTGTTCCGATGATAACACCCCGCTAATAACAATTTCTTTATTACTTTGCGTCATGCTCAGATAACCTAGTAATCCTATCTTCCTTAGACACTCGACTAATTGTGGGATCTGACCATCCTGGGAATTAATCACCACCCAGCCTTTTAACCCCGCAATTGTTGCTAATGCTTTTTGCACACTTAGCCATTTCGCTCCCATCTCAATAGCACCATGGAGAATGACATTCCCTACTTCCTTACCGGTATACACCTCAATATCCTGATAACCATATTGGTGCAAAACCTCAATAACACTCGTAATCAGCCGATCATCACAAACGAGTTGATTACGAAACATGACATGGTTAGAAAGCAAAAAATTTTGCAACTGAATAACTGCTGAGGATGATACACAGTGACCACTCAATGCAACGCTGCCATCTGCCAACCAGGCTGCGTTTATTCCCTCCAAGAGCGGTTTTTTTAATTGCTGCGATAATTGTGTTGGAATAGAAGGGGGAAGGTATGCAAACAATCGGTTCGATTGCTGTGTAAACCAAAAAATAAATACAAAAAGCAGTGCCAATAGTATAAGTGTCACCAAAGATAGCCATAATAATAAGCGTGACCCAGAGCGACGAGTCACTTTTATTTCGCTTAAAACATCCGTTTCTTCGCCGAGAACCAATGCTAAACCAGCGGCTTCAATCACTTGCCGTAAAGGAATAGGTTGTTGTGGATCATGCCGAAAGCCGTTAACCCAAACAGCGTCTGACGACTGTAGCATGACTTGACTCTCGCTTATCACCAAGGTCAATATTTGCCCTAGAGGTAATGACAATAATACATCGCACCCCTGTTCCCCCAAAGTAAATGCCCCCTCAGGCAAAGTCAGTTCGCGCCCAATGAGTTCACCACTCAATAGGCGAAGCTTGAATTGTACCGCCATATTATTCCCCTATATTAACCGGTACGGCTTTGATTAAAAATAGCCTGACAACACTGTGAGATTGCTTATTAGTACTGCGAAACAATCCACCGAGTAAGGGGATATCACCTAATAAAGGAATTTTGTTTTGTGATTCAATTTGTTTGTCCTGAATAAACCCACCCAAGAGTAAGCTTTGTCCAACCCGTAATGTCGCTTGCGTCGAAATATCTGAATTTTGAATTTCAGGCAAAGGTTCGCTACTACTGAGTGGTGCCTGCTGTTGGCCGTCTTGAATATTGAGGTTAAGTAAAACTTCTTTCACACCGTCAGAATCGATCATTCGCGGTGTGACTCGTAATAATGAACCTGATGTTATTGATTCAAGTTTTGCAACCTTGTCGCCTTGCAGCTTGGTATAAAACGTCACGTTTTTGTCTAGCACAGCTTGAATATTATTCAAGGTAACCACTGAAGGGCGGGATAAAACTCTGGCACGTGAGTTCTTTTGCAAGGCGTTCAAACGCACCATAAAGTTTCCGGTATTACCTATCACAGTGGAGAATCCATCTGAATTAGGTGCCGCCTCCCCACTGTTAAATGAAACCCCAGCGCCACCAATCGATGTGGATGCTGACCAATCGATACCAAGCTGACTGATATCCCCAGCATCAACATCAATAATCGTCACAGAAATTTCTATTTGGACAGGCCGCTGATCCAACTGTGTAATCAAACTACTATACAGCGGCATGTTCGCCTGGCGATCACGGATAATAACTGCATTTTGCCGAGGGTCAGCCGAAAAAAGTGGCGCGCTGACAGGCGCATCCTCTGATTCTTTTTCGCCTGCCAAAGGTAAATGGTTACCTGCACTCATTTCCCGCAAGACACTGACCAAACCCGGTAACTGAACTTGTTGATCTCGATATTGATATGTGGAGTCAGCCGCAGAAGCATATTTTAACTGAAAGACTTTTACTGTTTCTTTATTTTGATTTTGCTTACGCACTTGCGAAGAGAGCATTTTAGTCAGAGAAGCCACACGTTCAATACAGATAGGTACCCCTGTAACCTCAATCGCGTTAAGGCGAGAAATAGCCTGTACGGCGCAATTTTTACCTGCGGGAACACCACTTTGCTTTAAATATTTGATTAAGGTCGCTGTCGATAGCCCATCAGGAGATATAAACTCTCTTTTGATAGATTGAGTTTTGTAGAAATAGAGAATATCCCCATCGTAGTACCAAGTAATATTATATAGCCCAGCCAATTCTGACAGTATTTGGTCTGGCGTTTTATTCACTATTTTGCCGCTAAATTTTTCATTTATTTCTGGGCTAACGACCACAGGGATACCATAATTCACCCCAAGATCATTCAACAAGTTAGTGACTTTCATGCCTCGGCTATAAATAAAAAAAGGCTCCCCCTGCCAGGGAATGGCTTTCCCTGAGGCCTGGGACATAAATAGTAACAATAGCGCACCAGCAAGCTCTTTCATGAAACCACCCTGTGGGCATCTGTTTTATGCTTAGTTGAAATACGCACTTCAGGGGCGTTTGTTGTAACTTCAAACGAATTAAGTATTTGAATAAAAGAATTAATTCTCTCTAGTTCTATGGATAATTTTTGGCGTTCATTATCAATGCTATTTCTCTCATCGGGGGTATGTCGATACCAAAGCCACCAATAGTCGCGTTCAATCTGTAATGCAAAATCCTGCGTATCTTCAAGTGCCACCAGCATAAGAGAAATATAATGGATAACCGAATCAGATATCATTTTCTTTTCAATAAAAACAAAGCCAATACAAATAGAATGGCCGTAGTTTATCGCCTTCGCAGGAAGGCCATTGAGCGTGAAACTCATAATATTGGCATCTGATAAATCAACATTTCTAATTAAAGGCTGCATTTTTAATATTTCTAACATCGATTATTTCTCCAACAATACCACGTTTTAATTATCCTCTAATCTTAAATGTCTGATATAAGGTAAAAGCCTGCTTTACTCATTATTCATAATTAAATGAATCTATAACGAGTAGTAATGAAATCAGTGTAATTCTTGATATCAAATTTTGGCTGTGGCGTACTAAAAAAAACAGTCAGGTGACTTTATGGAAAAATCATCATCACTCGTCACTCGATTGACACTATTACTGGGTATGACCTTAATGGCTATTTGGTTAATTTCAATTGCCATGACAGCATTCTTCTCATATGAAGATACGCGTCAACGTTTGGTAAGTGAGTTAACACACATAGCATCATTACGAGCAGATTTAAGTAATTACCAATTTGAAGGGGCAGAAAGGGATGCTCTTTCATTGATCAACCGCCAGGATCATAACCAAATGAGCTGGGGATTCCCTATACCAATCAAAAATGAGAGCGTAAAAAACAACATTCTTATTAATTCGATAACTTGTTCCCCCACTCAATCTAAACATGATTTTCAGATAAAACAGGCTTACGGCACGTCAGGCCAGACCTATTATCTTGATAGTTTTACGATTAAGAACAATGATGGAATTACTATCTTTAAACCGCAAAATGTTTCCCACGAATATTTAAAGCAACGCCGTAAAGAGTTACTTTTGCTTCCCATATTTCCTACTCACAATAATATTTTTTGGGGAATGCCCACTTATACTCAGCAAAATGGCTGGCATGTTTCGGTTGCTGCGTGTGATCAAATGGGATCATTAGCGGGATTTTCATTAAAACTGAATGAATTAGTAACTAATGATCAATCATTTGATCAGCGAGATATCAATTTACTACTAGATAAAGAAGGAAAATTATTACCTCTTTCTCAACAAAACATACCGTCAAATCAGTTATACGAAATCCTCCGCCAACTGAAAAATATTCACTTACACGATGGCTGGCAACAAACACCCGATTATTTGGTACTAAGAACTCAACTAAAAGGCCCCGGCTGGCAGCAATTAGTGATTTATCCACGTATAGGATTCGCTTGGGAGGCCGCAAAGCCCGCATTACATCAACTCCCCTTTGCTCTGGCAATTTTACTGCTCCTTACCTTAGCGCTTTCTTTATTACTGCGATATTACCTGGCCATTCCATTATGGAACTTTGTCAATATTATCGGCTCCACTGGGCCACAAGCTATGGAGCCACGATTACCTGTTAAACGTATGGATGAATTAGGCCACATTGCTCGTGCCTACAACGGCTTATTAGATAATTTGAATGAGCAATACGACACATTAGAAATGAAAGTAAAAGAACGGACATTGGCGTTGGCGAAATCAAAATTAGCTGCGGAACAAGCAAACCATCGAAAAAGTATACATTTGACCACCATCAGTCATGAGATCCGAACCCCCTTGAATGGGGCTTTAGGTGCCGTCGAGTTATTACAAAATACCCCCTTGGCACCAGAGCAATATCGGTTAGCAGAGACCGCACGTCAGTGTTCACATTCACTGTTGGCAATAATCAATAACCTCCTGGACTTCTCGCGTATTGAATCCGGTCAATTAACCTTGTCGCAGGAGAAAACAGCGCTATTACCTTTACTGGATCAGGCAATGTTAACCATACACAGCCAGGTCTTAAATAAACCTATCGCGCTCTCTACTTATATCAGTTCAGACGTGCCACTAGAAATTGAGCTGGATAGTCAGCGCATAAAGCAAATTCTGGTAAACCTATTGGGCAATGCCGTTAAATTTACGCGGCAAGGTCATATTAGTCTCACTGTTGAACGCAAAGGTCAGCAACTCTGTTTTACCGTTGAAGATACCGGCTGCGGTATTGATTCACAGCATCAGGAGAAGATATTCCGCCCCTTTATTCAAACCTATGATCATGGGCAAGGAACCGGCCTGGGACTGACTATTGCAGATAATCTGGCAAAAATGATGGGGGGAAATATTACGCTGTATAGTAAGCCTAATTGTGGCAGTCGTTTCTCATTAACTCTACCGTTTAGAGGGACAACTCCAGCAATGCCTTTTAAGAATGTGTGCTATGCGGTCCCCTCATCGTTACAGGCACAATTATCTGCCTGGGGCATCACCTGCCAACCGATGAGTCATAAATCGATTAGCCTGCCGCTCGAGCTGTTCTCTGATAAAGAATTGTGTTATCTACCCGGCCGTTTATATACCAAGGTAAAACACTATTTGGACAATAAAGGATGCTCACCTCCTTGCCTGCAAGAGATACAACATAATCTTCCGCTGCAACCTTGGCATATGAGTATATTGCTGGTCGACGATGCTGAAACCAATCGTGATATTACTGGCATGATGCTGCGACAACTGGGGCATCAGGTTACGTTAGCCGAAAGTGGCGAAATTGCACTGCATATCGGGCAAGGCCAATATTTTGATCTGGTGCTAATGGATATTCGTATGCCGGGAATGGATGGCCTGACAGCAACCCAACATTGGCGCAACGATACAATTAATTTAGATAACCGCTGCATGATAACGGCACTTAGTGCGAATACTAACCCGGATGAAAAAATAAAGGCCTATCAGGCAGGGATGAATCATTATATCTCTAAGCCAGTGACGTTCATTCAACTGGCAGAAGTTCTGGATCTGACGGCACAATTTCAGCTAGAACGTGGGATTAATCTCACTCCGCAAATAACCACCGCCAAACCATTATTGAACCTGGCAGACGACTCACTCCGTCTTAAATTATCAAAATCACTGCAAGAGTTACTGCAACTGGCAAGAGACTCTCTTACTCATATCCCAACCCTATCGAGCCATCTTCACACTCTGAAAGGGTGTGCCGGACAAGCAGGATTAATTGAATTACAAGAAGCAGTTATTCAGTTGGAAATAGCCATTGAAGCAAAGGAAAGGATTACTCAACTAGATATCACTCGCCTCGACGAAATAATCCATTGGCAATTTCGGCCAAGGGGCTCCCATGAGGCCATTTAAATCATCAGGTAAAGGAATAACTTTATGAATACAAAATTATTAATTGTGGACGATCATGAGCTGATTATTAATGGCATCAAAAATATGCTTGCAGCTTATCCGCGCTATCAGATTGTCGGTGAAGCGGAGAATGGGTTGGATGTGTATAACCTATGCCGCCAAACCGAGCCAGATATTGTCATAATCGATTTAGGGTTACCCGGTATGGATGGTCTTGATGTCATTATTCAACTTCGGCGCCGCTGGCCAGGCATGAAGATTTTAGCATTGACTGCTCGTCATGAAGAGCACTACGCCAGTCGAACACTAAATAATGGTGCGCTAGGGTATGTTCTGAAGAAAAGCCCACAACAAATTTTGATGGCGGCTATTCAAACTGTGGCGGCGGGTAAGCGCTATATTGATCCCGCGCTCAATAGCGCTTTATTGAGCAAATTGACCCAAGATTGCGAGACAAATCAAACCATTTTAACGCCACGCGAGCGGCAAATATTAAAGCTGATCACCGAAGGTTCTTGTAATCGTATTATTGCGACTCAGCTTTCTATCAGTCAGAAAACCGTTGAAACTCATCGCCTTAATATGATGAAAAAACTGGATGTGCATAAAGTTGCAGAACTGATTCATTGGTCATACCGCTTAGGCTTAAATGAATAATGCCAGTAAATTATCGCCATGCTTATGTTTGGTCATTAAGTAATAATAAAGCCCCCTGTCGGTCGGTCTCCAACAGGGGGCTTTAACTGATAATAGAAAATGTGATGGATTGTTTTGAACAGGTATTAGCTTTGAACTGGTGTTTGCTTCGGTGCAAACAATGTTTTCTCATAAGCCTTGGCTTTCTTATGATCAAACTGATGTTCCCACTTGGCAATAACCAACACGGCTAATGCATTCCCTACCACATTCAGTGCAGTACGCGCCATATCCAGAATACGGTCAACGCCGGCAATAAAGGCCAAGCCTTCCAGTGGAATACCGACACTGCCTAATGTTGCCAGCAAGACAACAAAAGAGACACCCGGAACACCGGCAATACCTTTCGAAGTCACCATCAAAGTCAGCACCAGAATAATCTCTTGCCCGATTGATAGCTCAATGCCATAAAGTTGGGCAATAAATATCGCTGCAATACTTTGGTATAACGTGGAGCCATCCAGATTAAATGAATAACCGGTTGGTACGACAAAACTGGTAATCGCTTTTGGCGCACCATAAGCTTCCATTTTTTCGATAATTCGCGGTAATACAGTCTCAGAACTGGCCGTAGAATACGCCAGAATCAGCTCATCTTTTAGAATTCGAATCAATGTCCAAATACGCAACTTACATAATCTCGCTACAGTACCCAGTATGACTAAAGCAAAGAAGATAATAGCGGCGTAAACCAGCACAACCAATTTGGCGAGTGGGATTAGTGATGCAAAACCAAAATTGGCGACCGTTACCGAGATCAGGCCAAACACCCCGATCGGCGCATAACGCATAATCATGTGTGTAACTTTGAACATGCTTTCAGATACTGCTTTAAACACATTCAACAGTGGTTCTTTGGTTTCTTTTGGCAATGAAGACAGCCCTAAACCAAACAACACTGAGAAGAAAATAATTGGCAACATATCGCCTTTTGCCATAGAGGCAAAGACGTTGGCAGGGATCAGCGACAAGATAGTGCTTACCAGGCTGTGGCTACCACTTTGTACTTGTTCGGTGGTTTTTTCGTACTGAGAGATATCAACCACGGTCAACGCTGACATATCAATGCCGTGCCCTGGCTGGAACACATTCGCCAAAGTGATCCCGACAATAATGGCAACAGTCGTGATAACTTCGAAATAAATGATGGTTTTAAGACCAATTCGCCCAAGCTTCTTCGCATCACCAACCCCGGCAATACCTACGATCAAGGTTGAAATAACGATCGGCACCACAATCATTTTAATTAAGCGGATAAAGATATCACCCGCCGGGCTTAAAATATTATTAACTAGCCATTCTCTTGATTCAATTTGGTTATGCAAAACCGCACCAACCAAAATACCTAATACCAGTGCAATGAGTATTTGCCAGGCCAGACTTATTTTTACACTTTTCATACCCTAAAAATTCCTCAAAGCATCCCATAAAATGCAAGTTACCAAGCATCTTAAATAGAATACTTAATCATTAAGTACGGGGCTATAGTTGATAAAACTTATGGTCCAGCCTCCCGCCAGCCGTCCACGTTATAAATCAGTATCATTTCTAGGCACTCCTCTGCAAGCCTTGTTTACACTAAGCCTACATCACGCCGGTGCTTGAAATCGGCCAGAACAATCACTAATTATCAGTAAATATTTGTTATTAAAAAAGTAAAACACATCAATGACAAATAGTAACCCAACCCGTCAGTAGAAAAAATGAGCGAAATTAAATTATTGCATAATCCATAATTATGTTTTCTTTTGTGAATTGTTTTGTTTGTATTTTGTTAAATACATTTATGGTGATTCTCCGCTTATTTTGGATATTCCGCAACCAAAGTCGATTTTTTTTGAGAAAATTCTCAATTAAAAGTTAAAAAAATAAAAACAATAAAATGCATATTTATGCCGTTCGTTTTTTATTTTCCAATGCATATTTCATCTTAGAATATATACAGATTTTTAATTACAGTAAGACATTAAAATAATAATTCCTCTTCAGTAGTAAATGAATATTCCTTTTTTAGGTTAACCATTAATACCAAAGAGTGTTAATCACGTAGCGTTAATACTATTCGTTTTTGTCGGTCTATAAATATCCTCTTTTCGCACGGAAAATGAGCTGATGCCCACATTTCCTTTCCTTTATATCATGGTCAGATGGCCGCTCTTCTATCATTAAGATATCGATTCACCACTCAGCGCATTAAGTAAGTCTCTAAATCAACATCTTTTATGCGTGATCTGTCGCCCAAAAAAGAAACAAAACATCTCCTCACACTATAATTAACTTTTGATTGACATATTATTAACAATCTCAAGGAGAATGATGATGAGCCAAATACATAAGCACCCTATTCCAACTGCAATTGCAGAGCATGCCCTGATAAACCCAGAACAATATCATCAATACTATCAACAGTCGGTGCAAAACCCAGATGAATTCTGGGGTGAGCATGGCAAGATTATTGATTGGATTAAACCCTATAAAACGGTGAAGAATACCTCTTTCGATCCCGGCCATGTCAGTATCCGCTGGTTTGAAGATGGTACATTGAACCTTGCAGTAAACTGTCTGGACCGCCATCTGGCAGAACGCGGTGATCAAACTGCGATTATCTGGGAGGGTGATGATCCTAATCAGTCCAAAACCGTTACATACAAACAGCTTCATCATGATGTATGCCAATTTGCCAATGTGCTGAAAAAGCTGGGCATTAAGAAAGGTGATGTTGTTGCTATCTATATGCCAATGGTGCCAGAAGCTGCCGTTGCAATGTTGGCCTGCGCCCGTATTGGTGCGGTTCACTCGGTGATTTTTGGGGGATTCTCACCTGATGCCGTCGCTGGCCGAATTATCGACTCTAACTCAAAACTGGTGATTACTGCCGATGAAGGCATCCGTGCTGGCCGCGCAATTCCACTGAAAAAAAATGTCGATGAAGCGCTGAAAAACCCTGCCATTACCAGTATCAAAAATGTGGTTGTATTTCAACGAACCGGCAATGCCAGTTATTGGAAAGATGGGCGAGACCTGTGGTGGCATGACCTGATTAAAGATGCCTCGGACGACTGCCCAGCGGAAGAAATGAATGCGGAAGATCCACTGTTTATCCTTTATACCTCCGGTTCTACCGGTAAACCGAAAGGGGTATTACATACCACTGGCGGTTATTTGGTTTATGCCGCACTGACTTTTAAATACGTTTTTGATTACCACCCTGGCGATATCTACTGGTGTACTGCTGATGTGGGTTGGGTGACTGGCCACAGCTATTTACTGTATGGCCCACTGGCTTGCGGTGCCATTACCTTAATGTTTGAAGGTGTGCCGAACTATCCGGGCGTCAATCGCTTGGGTCAGGTGATTGATAAACATCAGGTCAATATTCTGTATACCGCACCCACTGCCATTCGTGCCTTAATGGCCGAAGGTGACAAAGCCATCGAAGGCACTAAACGAACTTCGTTGCGTATCATGGGGTCGGTTGGGGAGCCGATTAACCCAGAGGCATGGGAATGGTATTACAACAAAATCGGTAATAGTAAATGCCCGATAGTTGATACCTGGTGGCAGACTGAAACCGGTGGTTTCATGATAACCCCACTCCCAGGGGCAACCGAATTGAAAGCAGGCTCTGCAACTCGCCCATTCTTTGGCGTTCAGCCGGCGCTAGTTGACAACTTGGGTAACCCACAAGAAGGTGCCGCCGAAGGTAATTTGGTCATCACCGATTCGTGGCCAGGTCAGGCCCGTACCCTGTTTGGCGATCATGACCGTTTTGAACAAACTTATTTCTCTACCTTTAAAGGTATGTATTTCAGTGGTGATGGCGCACGCCGTGACGAAGATGGCTACTACTGGATAACTGGCCGGGTCGATGATGTGCTGAACGTGTCAGGTCATCGTTTGGGCACCGCTGAAATTGAATCGGCGCTAGTTTCACACCCAAAAATTGCCGAAGCCGCTGTCGTTGGGGTTCCGCATAACATTAAAGGTCAGGCTATCTATGCCTACATCACCCTGAATCATGGTGAAGAGCCAACTCCTGAGCTGTATACCGAGGTGCGCAATTGGGTACGTAAAGAGATTGGCCCAATCGCCACACCCGATATCTTGCATTGGACCGATTCATTACCAAAAACGCGTTCGGGCAAAATCATGCGCCGGATCCTACGCAAAATCGCCGCAGGTGATACCAGTAACTTAGGGGATACCTCAACGCTCGCCGATCCGGGTGTCGTCGACAAATTGCTGGAAGAAAAACAATCAATGCAAGCACCATCGTAAATTATGCCGCCTTCGGGTGGCACCTTATTTAATGCCTCAAAGGAGAGACTCTGATGAATGACAACATTTATCAAGAGATTGAAAATAACCCGCGTTTCAAAGAGTTGGTGCAAAAGCGCAGTCACTTTGCCTGGCTACTGTCGCTGATTACCTTGGCGCTGTATGTCGGTTTCATTTTCCTTATTGCTTTCGAACCACAATGGCTCGGCACCCCGCTATACGCAGGCGCGACCATTACTCGCGGCATTCCCGTTGGTGTGGGTTTGATTGTTATTTCTTTTGTTCTGACAGGTATTTACGTTATTCGTGCTAATGGCGAGTTTGACCGTCTGACGGCAGAAATTCTTCGTGAGGTGAAGCAATGAAGACTCGCCATTGGTCCGTACTTTCCTTATTGGCTCTGCCTGCTCTGTCACAAGCAGAAGCAATTACCGGTGAAGTCCATCGTCAACCACTTAATATTGAAGCAATTGTGATGTTTGTGCTGTTTGTCGGCGCAACACTATATATCACCTACTGGGCATCTAAACGAACCCGTTCACGTGGCGATTATTACACTGCGGGTGGGCGTATAACCGGTTTCCAGAATGGTTTGGCGATTGCCGGTGACTTTATGTCTGCGGCCTCATTCCTCGGTATTTCTGCATTGGTTTATACCTCCGGTTACGATGGTCTGATTTATTCCATCGGCTTTTTAATCGGCTGGCCAATCATTCTATTTTTAATCGCTGAACGTCTGCGCAACCTGGGCCGTTATACTTTTGCCGATGTGGCATCTTACCGGCTGAAACAAAGACCTATCCGTACCTTATCGGCCTGTGGTTCGCTAGTTGTAGTGGCTTTATACCTGATTGCACAAATGGTCGGGGCCGGTAAATTAATTGAGCTGCTGTTCGGTTTAAACTACCACGTTGCCGTAGTATTGGTCGGTATCTTGATGGTGATGTACGTCCTGTTTGGTGGCATGTTGGCCACAACATGGGTACAGATAATCAAAGCCGTATTACTGCTGGCTGGCGCATCCTTTATGGCGCTCATGGTGATGAAGTCGGTTAACTTCAACTTCAATACACTGTTCAGCGAAGCGGTTAAAGTTCATCCTAAAGGGCTGTCAATCATGAGCCCAGGGGGGTTGGTATCCGACCCTATATCCGCCTTGTCGCTTGGCCTGGCATTGATGTTTGGTACCGCTGGCTTGCCACATATTCTGATGCGCTTCTTTACTGTAAGTGATGCCAAAGAAGCACGTAAAAGCGTGTTTTATGCAACAGGCTTTATCGGTTACTTCTACATATTGACCTTTATTATTGGCTTTGGCGCAATCCTGTTAGTCGGCCCAAATCCAGCCTTTAAAGATGCGGCCGGCGCATTGCTGGGCGGCAATAATATGGCGGCAGTTCATCTGGCTGATGCTGTAGGCGGAAGTTTCTTCTTAGGCTTTATCTCAGCTGTTGCCTTTGCAACTATTCTTGCGGTGGTCGCGGGCCTGACATTAGCGGGTGCATCTGCGGTTTCTCATGACCTTTACGCCAGTGTCATCAAGAAGGGCAAAGCAAATGAGCGTGATGAATTGAAAGTATCGAAAATCACCGTCGTGGTTTTAGGGTTTGTCGCAATCGGCTTGGGTATTTTGTTTGAAAAACAAAACATTGCCTTCATGGTTGGCCTGGCATTCTCCATTGCCGCCAGTTGTAACTTCCCTATTATTTTCATTTCTATGTATTGGGAAAAGCTGACGACTCGCGGAGCAATGATTGGAGGCTGGTTAGGATTACTAACTGCGGTCATCCTGATGATTTTAGGCCCAACAATCTGGGTAACTATCCTGGGACATGCAAAACCAATTTATCCCTATGAATACCCTGCACTATTCTCAATGATAGTAGCATTCGTCGGGATCTGGTTCTTCTCCATTACCGATAACTCAGAAGAGGGCCAGCAAGAACGGCTGCGCTTTAAAGCCCAGTTTGTACGTTCACAAACTGGCTTGGGTGCCTCTCAGAGCAGCTCTCACTAATTCGGTTGATTTCACACAAGGCCCTACGGGGCCTTTTTTTATGGTTTGAGCCAGCGATCTAACCACGGGAACACCACATCTTGCTGTTCTTGATAAAATACATGCCCCAATGCTGGCCAATTGCGAGTGACCAACCGTGACTCCGCATTCTGTGAACGCCAAATGGCATGTACTTTGTTATATGCCTCTTGCACAGCATCCGATGGGAATAACTTATCTTTTCCGCCGTTAAAAAGTAGCATCGGCTTTGGTGCGGCTAAACTGGCAATATCTGGAAAATCTAATTTATTGGCAATGCCAGGATGCAGCATATAGAACGCAGATTGTCCGCGAAGTACGTTATTCCCTGGTGTCATCAGGCCTTGGTAGTTGCCAAACCAAGATATAGCCGCAGTTGCAGCCACTTTATCGGACAATGCAGCTAGTTGCCAGGCGCGATAAGCACCCATAGAAAAACCTACAACGCCAATACGCTGCGGATCAACTGATGGCAATGTCGCCAGAAAATCAACAGTTCGCATATCCTCATAAGCCATTGTTCCCGCTAATGATCGCCCAAGATTAAAGAAGTTACTGGCTACAGCTTGTTGCTGCTCATAGCTGATAGGGCCTCTATCACCCCAACCAATAGCATCGATGGATAGCACCACATATCCTCGTTTTGCCAATTCATCGCCAATGAACTTACCGCTGAAGAATTTATCTGACCATGCTTGTGCTGAGGCAAGCTGCGCGCTATCCCCCCAAGGACGAATCATTTTCTCTTTGCCGATATCAAACTTGGAGCCATGGTCATGCAATAAAACAATCGCCGGATGAGGCCCTTTGCTCTTTGGCGTCAATAGTAAACCCTGCACTCGGCTTTCATCTGTGATATTAAACACTATCTTTTCAGCAATATAGCTACCACGTTCTTGTTGATCGATCTTTTCTGCGGAGAAAGCAATTGTTGAGTCAGGAGTGAGTAGTGCCTGTCGAAGAATTTTCCTGGTATCACTTTTCCACAAAGCAAAATCATTATATTTGCCTGCTAACCATGAGCTTTGATAAGTCATTTGCTTTTTTAGCTGTGGATAAAATACCGGTAGGTTGCTTTCAGTAATGGCTACTTTTTGGTATGTCACTGGGCTTGCCTGAACCGCTGTACAGGTAAGAGTCGTCGCCAATATTGCGGTATATACAAAGAGACCAGCATTCATTTAAACCTCAATAATCAAAACATCGTTTCAATTTTAGAGTCAATGATTCTAAGGGAATGAGGCTTTATTTCTGTGGTCGTGGTTATAAAAATGGCAGAAAGATTAATACAGCAGGAATATTGTCTTGGCATCCAAGTATTCTTGTCAGCTTAGATATATGCAATGACCGCATACCTGTATATATGTGATTCATATACTGTTAAGTCGTATCCAAATTTCAGATATAAAAAAAGCCCTCTGCTCAGCAGAAGGCTCTTTCTTTGGTTCTTTTATTTTCTACATAGCAAAAACCCCACGCTTTTGGCATGGGGTCTTTACTTGATTTGATACCTGGCAGTGTCCTACTCTCGCATGGGGAGACCCCACACTACCATCGGCGCTACGGCGTTTCACTTCTGAGTTCGGC
>NZ_JAUJTZ010000019.1:0-83323 GCF_030433455.1 Yersinia sp. 22-579
CGAAGGGTGAGGAACGAAGTGACGAGTAATCCTTCCCCCACCACCATCTATTAATTATTCACCATCTCCTCAGTAAACAACTCAATCAAAAAATAGCACCCATCGGGGGAAGGTAAGAACCTTCGACCAAGGTTCGCGCCGAGCGTAGCGAGATAACGACGCGCAGCGGCGGCCCGAAGGGTGAGGAACGAAGTGACGAGTAATCCTTCCCCCACCACCATCTATTAATTATTCACCATCTCCTCAGTAAATAACTCAATCAAAAAATAGCACCCATCAGGGGAAGGTAAGAACCTTCGACCAAGGTTCGCGCCGAGCGTAGCGAGACAACGACGCGCAGCGGCGGCCCGAAGGGCGAGGAACGAAGTGACGAGTAATCCTTCCCCCACCACCATCTATTAATAATTCACCATCTCCTCAATAAATAACTCAATCAAAAAATAGTACCCATAGGGGGAAGGTAAGAACCTTCGACCAAGGTTCGCGCTGAGCATAGCGAGATAACGACGCGCGGCGGCGGCCCGAGGGTGAGGAACAACGTGACAAGCAATCCTTCCCCCACCACCTTCTGTGCAGAGTACATCCTCCATCATATATTCATATGTAAATATAAAATCCCAGAAAATATTTAAATAAAATCACTACAAATCAATAGATAACAATCAAC
Organism: Yersinia sp. 22-579; assembly: GCF_030433455.1. Taxonomy (NCBI): domain Bacteria; kingdom Pseudomonadati; phylum Pseudomonadota; class Gammaproteobacteria; order Enterobacterales; family Yersiniaceae; genus Yersinia; species Yersinia sp. 22-579. Next base: position 668 of record NZ_JAUJTZ010000019.1, read on the forward strand.
TCGGTTGATAATAGATTAACGATGTGACATTTTCACACCAGAGTATGTATATAATCAATTAACCTATTAAGTACACTTGAATGTGATCTTGATTTGTAGAAATACAATTTATTTTCTTCTTGAAAGTTTGTTAAATCTATAAAATCCAATTTTGAATCGCCATTAAAATCATCCATAATAGAATCTGTAATACAGATATATCGGCCGGAGTAGATGAAATTCAAGCAACAAGCCAGGTTGTCTACCTGCCTCACATTCACTTTACTATATTGTTTTTTAACGCATTCCTCCAGATATTTGACAAACTTACTTCTATATAACATCGGATTACACAGCCAAATATTATTATGAAGAATACTTATAATGTCAGAACTCTCATTAAGTATGTCTTTTCTACCATAAATACCAAATCCACTATCCGGAACTTCATTCAGTAGCATAAATCTGTCACTGCTGACTTTTTCAGATGAAAGGATAAGTGAATTCCCATCATAGTCTCCAATCTCATCAATATTTTCATAATGAAACTTTATTATATTAGCCTGTATATTGTTTTTTTCTGCCACTCTATATAATTTCGTCAATTTTTCACTTTTTCCCCAGTCGTAATAAATGTTGATGATATTGGAAACGTGACCTGTGAGATGTTTTTTAGTGATTTCTTTTTCTTGTTGATATAAATCTTTTAGATCATTATATAAAACCTCTCCATCTCGCGTTAAACTCATGCCAAATTTTTCTCGTTTGAATAACTTTTTCCCTATTATGCTCTCGAAGTCTTTTATCGACTTCGCAACAGGCGGTGTAGTCCTGTTCATTACTCTTGCCGCCTTACTCAGCGAGCCATTTTCTACTACGGCCATAAAGGCCTCCAACTTACGAGATAGAAACATAATTCACCAATCCTTTGCTTTGCGTCAAAAATTATCAGAAAAAAAAGACAAGCATGCCTACGTATATAATGCCAACTGTAGATATTGTTTATATATATAATAAAAAAAACACCAGTGGGTTTGGAATAATTTATAAATATATTATAATAAGCTATTACTGCGTAGACACTAACGACGTAAAGTTGCATGTTTTGCAATCAAAGTTTTGGCGATTTAGTGTATTGCCGCCTTAACATTGCAAATATTTTTAACAGAGTTTTAAATGTAGATCTATGATATCAAATAACTATTTTTTATTCTTCTCGTGACAAAATCAGTTAACGCTTTATCAGAGAAAAAATAGAAATGCCTATAGCATTTACCGCCAAAAAAAATTAAGTGGAATGGGTTGCTAGCAAGGAAATGCTTTAAATCATTTACACCAATAGAGTGATTAAGTTAAATCGATAGATATTTATAATGTTTCAACTATAAAAGAATATAACTTATTTTTTTGTCAGAAAAAACATGGTCGCCTGGCAAGATAAAATTTAATTTTATCTAAAATTAGGGTGTGAATAATACATGTAGCACGCCGTTTAATTAACAATCCGAGATACTGCGATAAACTCATGTGAAATATAAAAATATTTATAGGGTTATTTTGACTTTTGTCGGTAAAAGTATTTTATTATCTATTCTCTGCATCACCTATTACTTATTCTTTTGTTGTGCATTACATTTTTATTCGGCATCTGCTAATATTCGACATCATTTCTAGCGAATATACGGTGCTGACCATGAAGTTTGTCTCTTTTAATATCAATGGCCTACGTGCTCGACCTCATCAACTGGCTGCAATAATCGAACAACATCAACCTGATGTTATCGGGCTTCAAGAAACGAAAGTCCACGATGATATGTTCCCGCTTGAAGAGGTCAGCCAACATGGTTATCACGTCTTTTATCATGGGCAAAAAGGGCATTATGGCGTCGCACTATTAACCAGGAATGAACCTTTAGCGGTTCGTCGGGGCTTCCCTACAGATGAAGAAGATGCACAGCGCCGTATTATCATGGCCGATATTGCAACGCCACAAGGTCCCTTAACCGTGATTAATGGTTATTTTCCTCAAGGAGAAAGCCGTGACCACCCCATTAAGTTTCCTGCCAAAGAACGTTTTTATGCCGACTTACAACAGTATTTGGAGCAGCAACTTTCGGCTGATGCCCAGGTGCTGATTATGGGTGATTTAAATATCAGCCCAACCGATCTCGATATTGGCATTGGTGAAGATAGCCGCAAGCGTTGGCTACGTACCGGTAAATGCTCATTCTTGCCTGAAGAACGCGCATGGTTAGAGCGCCTGCAAAATTGGGGGTTAGTGGATACATTCCGTGCAGCAAACCCGGATTGTAATGACCAATTCTCATGGTTTGACTACCGTTCGCGTGGTTTTGACGAAAATAGAGGCTTGCGCATAGATTTATTACTGGCAAGCCGACCTCTGGCCGCACGCTGTATTGCCACTGGCATCGATTACGATATTAGAAGTATGGAGAAACCATCGGATCACGCCCCTGTGTGGTCTGAATTCGCGCTCTAATCACGCTTTACATTGAGGTAGCCCCTATTTATAGGGTTACCTCTTGGCGTGACACATAAACCAATGTAATCGGGCAAATAGAAAATGATTGATGTCGTTGCGGCAATTATAGAACGAAACGGTAAGATTTTATTGGCACAACGGGATTCACATCGCGATCAGGCAGGTTTGTGGGAATTCCCTGGGGGCAAAGTCGAAGCTGGAGAGAGTCAACCGCAAGCATTGATGCGTGAACTTGGCGAAGAATTAAATATTGATGCAATAATAGGCCAATATATTGCTACCAATCAATGGAACTCACAGCAACGCATCATCCGGTTACACGCCTGGCATATTGAAAACTTCAGTGGTGAGCCGGTGTTGCATTGTCACTCGGCTCTGGCGTGGCTAACACCAGAGGATGCTTATCGCTACCCTCTGGCCCCCGCTGACATCCCGTTATTAGATGCTTTTATCGAACAAAAACGGTAGTCCGTTATCTGGTTAATCTTTTCCAGATAAGTGGATTAGTCCCAACCACGTTGGGATCACGCACACATTGCAAAACTTCACCTTCAACCCGCAACACTGCACCTTCCGAGTAATTTTGATTTTGGTAAATGCAACAGCGTGTGCAAGGATTATTGTTGGTATTGCGATTTGATGAGTTATTCCAGACCTCTGGAGGCAAAGGAACAACGACATCAACATTATTCCTGTTTGCCAAAACCTGACCGGAAATAAGTGTGGCAAAACCAATACATCCCAGCATTACCCATGTTCTCATGACTTATTCTCCTTGGTTTTGGATGGCGTTTTCTTACGTTTTTTTATCGCCCCGGATGGGGCTGCTGGCAACCCACGAAAGACCTGAGGTGACCGATTTTGCTTTGCCTGACTGATTAAATCCTGCAATGTAGCCACCAGCGGTTGCATAAAATCCTGATAGCGACAGTTTTTCTCACTGATTTGTGTCAGCGTAGACTCCCAGTGCGCCGTCATATCCGGCCGTGCGGCAATATCAGGCAATGCATGAATCAATGCTCTTCCTGCTGGGCTGGCATGAATGTACCGACCTTTTTTAAACAAAAAAGTCCGTTTAAACAATAGCTCAATAATTCCGGCTCGTGTTGCTTCAGTCCCCAAACCATCAGTTGCACGTAACACTTTCTTCAGTTCTTTATCTTGCACAAAACGGGCTATACCCGTCATGGCTGATAATAAACTCGCATCAGTAAATGGCCGGGGCGGCTGAGTTTGACGCTCCACAACTTCACCGCGCTCACACAACAACTCGGCCCCCTTCTCAACCACTGGCAGTGGCGCGCCTTCATTCTCTTCATCTCGCTCTTTACTTCCAAGCAAGGTACGCCAACCCGCTTCGGCCAGAAAACGGGCTTTAGCAATAAACTTACCACCGGCAATATCCAGCTCAATAACGCATTTACGGAACTGTGCGTCAGGACAAAATTGCATCAGATATTGCTGCGCGACTAATCGATAAACCTTGCTCTCATCGGTGGTTAAATTCACTTTACTGGCCCGCGCCGTCGGGATAATCGCGTGGTGGGCATCGACTTTTTTATCATCCCAACAGCGGTTGCGCCTATCACTGTCCATTACATCCAGCGGTAAAAGATCAGCCTGATGGAGACTAATGGCATTGAGTACCGAATGACGCCCTGCGAAATGCTCTTCTGGTAGATATCGGCAATCCGAACGCGGATACGTAATCAATTTGTGCGTTTCATATAATCGCTGGCAAATATCCAGCACTTGCTGCGCACTTAGCCCGAATCGTTTGGCGGCTTCAATCTGCAAGGTAGATAGCGAGAATGGCAACGGGGCTGTTTCTGATTCCCGTTTATCATTATAGGAGGTAACAAGTGCAGGCTGACCCGCAATACGATTAACAACGTGTTCTGCTAATGGCCGGTGTAACAAGCGCCCTTCTTCATCCTGATAGGACTCACAAGAATCACTCGGCTGCCATAGTGCAATAAAGCGCTCATCAGCAGGCGTGACGATATGGGCTTTAACTTCAAAAAAATCTTTGGCAACAAAATCTTCTATTTCTTCATCGCGGCGCACCACCAGCCCTAACACCGGCGTTTGCACCCGACCGACCGACAACACGCCATCATAGCCCGCATTACGCCCAAGAATGGTATAGGCTCGAGTCATATTGATGCCATACAACCAGTCAGCTCTGGCTCGCGCTAATGCTGAGACACATAGCGGGATAAACTCACGGTTATAGCGCAGGCGCTCCACGGCACGCTCAACCGCTTGCGGGTTTAAGTCATTAATCAAACAACGCCGGACGTTTTGCCGTTTCTCTGCCGCCAAATCGAGATAATCCAATACCTCATCAACCAAAAGTTGCCCTTCACGGTCAGGGTCTCCCGCATGAATGACTTCATCAGCTTGTTGTAACAACTGTTTGATAACATTCAATTGTTTGCTCACTGAAGGGCGTGGCTGTAATCGCCATTTTTCAGGAATTATCGGTAAATCTGCCAGTGACCAACGCGCATAACGGCTATCGTAAGCATCAGGTTGAGCTTGTTCCAACAAGTGGCCCACACACCAGGTCACCATGTTGTCACTACCACAGGCAATGAATCCATCACCCCGTCGATGCGGCTTTGGCAAGATATCGGCTATCGCCCGTGCCAGACTCGGTTTTTCGGCAATAAAAAGTCGCATCATTCACCGCACTGATACATCAAATAAAAAGACAGCAAATAAAAGGTCATTCTGTAATCTCAATCAGTGCCCGGTCATTATCCACTACATTTAGTTCGCCAATAGCACTGAGCGTCATACCATGTTGAGCGGCTATTTCCTGCACTTGCGCCTCAGCATCAGGTAAAACAGCTAACAGCAAGCCACCTGATGTCTGTGGGTCGCAGAGTAAACTCTTCTGCAAATCGGACATTTTGCCAATCAGATGACCATAGCTGTCAAAGTTGCGGCCCGTTCCGCCCGGAACACAACCTGCGGCAATATACTCTTCTACTGCGGGTAAACGCGGGATAGACGAAAAATGTAATGTCGCTTGCACACCCGACCCCTGACAAATCTCACTGAGATGCCCTAACAGACCAAACCCGGTCACATCTGTCATAGCAGTGACCCCCGGTATATGGGCAAAGTCAGCGCCAGACTTATTCAGTTGACACATAGTTTCCGTAGCAACACCTTGGTGCTCTGGCCGTAATTGACTCTTCTTCTCAGCGGTAGTGAGGATACCAATTCCCAGCGGCTTGGTGAGAAACAGTTTGCAGCCCGCTTTAGCTGCACTGTTTTTCTTAACCTGCTCAGTGCTGACAATACCCGTGACAGCCAAACCGAAAATCGGTTCAGGCGCGTCAATGGAGTGCCCCCCTGCTAACGAAATTCCTGCCTGTTGGCAAACATATCGGCCGCCTTCGATAACTTGCCGGGCGACTTCAGGTGCCAGTTTATCAATTGGCCACCCCAATATCGCAATGGCCATAATCGGCTTGCCGCCCATAGCATAAACATCACTAATGGCATTAGTGGCAGCAATGCGCCCGAAGTCGAAAGGATCATCGACGATCGGCATAAAAAAATCGGTGGTGCTGATAATACCAACACCATTACCAATATCATAAACAGCTGCATCATCACGGGTTTCATTGCCCACCAGCAGGCGAGGATCAAGAAATTTTTGTTGCTCGGAATGTAAAATTTTATCCAATACTTTAGGCGAAATTTTACAACCGCAGCCCGCTCCGTGGCTGTATTGAGTAAGACGTATCGCTGGCGATGTCATAACACTCTCCCGTCTGGTGGTTCAGTAATAAGCCGTTTAAAGATATATATACCCTAAATAATTCGAGTTACAGGAAGGCGGCAAGCGAGAGAACCCGGTGAGCTTACATGAATAAGTGATTCGGGTAATTGAACGTAGCCAACACACATGGAACTTGAAGTATGACGGGTATATGTATCCAAGGTACCTATGGTAGCGTCTCTAGCTTAGCTTAGTAAGTAGAGAGCAGTGATTGGGCAGATAGGTTGGTCACAAAGCAGGCGAAAACGCAGCTTATTGCCGATAAAAGCAACAGGCCGCGTAGTATCGTGTAAGAAATAGCCGCTATATCTCAGAAATAACGCACAAAAGTCGAGTAATCGGGTGGTGTCACTTTGGTCGCTGATTTCAGCTGTGGGGTCCCAAGATACAGGAAACCGACAATTTCATCTTGTTCTCGGCAGGCAAAACCGTCACGGACAACCGGATGATGTGTCCAGGAACCGGTGCGCCAAATACCATTAAAACCCTGGGCCAGCGCAGCCATTTGCATGGCTTGCACCGCGCAACCAGCAGAAACGACCTGCTCCCAGTTTGGGACTTTAGGGTTTTCTGTAACATGCGCAATAACAGTAATAATCAAAGGCGCACGGAAAGGTGCCTGTTTGGCCTTCTCCAACACAGTTTCATCAGAGCCATCATGCTTGACCGCATCCTGTAGCAATTGGCTAAAACGTTGCAACCCCTCATCTTGAATTAAAACAAAGCGCCATGGCTGCAATGTGCCATGATCCGGAGCGCGCATTCCTGCGTGAATAATATGGTCTAATGCTTCGCCTGCTGGGGCTGGGGCAGCTAAGCGCGACGCCGAACGGCGATTAAGTAACAGTTCCAATGCATCCATCATTTTCTCCTGATAACGATTTTCATTTTCAACACGGTAGCATAAGTTGTCATTTTGTTACCAGTGTTGACCTAATAGCTAAGTTTCTCGATGATTTAAAGCTGACTTTTGTTCGTCAGGTCATTAGGATAACGATACTTGCCCGGTTTTGTTGGAGATAACATGCGCACTTTGTGGCGAATTATTGCTGGCTTTTTCAAGTGGACCTGGCGTCTGCTGAATTTTGCCAGAGAGTTTATTCTTAATCTTTTCCTGATACTGCTAATTTTGGTCGGTGTCGGTATTTACCTTCAGTTCCAAAGTAAACCGGCAGAACCGGTTAAAGGCGCACTGTTAGTGAATTTAAGCGGTGTCGTTGTCGATCAACCTGCGGTAAATAATAAATTGCGCCAGTGGGGGCGTGAGTTATTAGGGGCATCCAGCAATCGCCTACAGGAAAACTCCCTGTTTGATATTGTAGAAACCATTCGGTTAGCAAAAGCCGATAATAATATTACTGGCCTGGTGTTATCGCTGAGCGACTTCACCGGCGCTGATCAGCCTTCTCTGCAATATATTGGCAAAGCGCTGCGGGAATTCCGTGATAGCGGCAAGCCGATTTACGCTATTGGCGAAAGCTATAGTCAAAGTCAGTACTATTTAGCCAGCTTCGCCAATAAGATCTACCTGTCACCGCAAGGGACGGTCGCTCTGCATGGTTTTGCCAGCAATAATCTGTACTACAAATCACTATTGGAAAAACTCAAAGTTACCACCAATATCTTCCGCGTTGGCACCTATAAATCTGCTGTCGAACCGATGATTCGTGATGATATGTCCCCTGCTGCACGTGAGGCGGACACTCGCTGGATTGGTGGTTTATGGCAAAACTATTTGACTGCTGTTGCGGCTAACCGGCAATTAACCCCAGAACAATTGTTCCCAGGGGCGGCAGGTGTTGTCAGTGGATTGCAGGCCGCAGGTGGCTCTCAAGCACAATATGCCCTGTCGAGCAAATTGGTCGATCAACTCGCCACGCGCCCAGAGATGGAAAATGAGTTGGTTAAAGCCTTCGGCTGGGATAAGAAGAATAACGATTTCAACTATGTCAGCATTTATGACTACCAACCTACTCCGACTCCACAGCAAGGCGAACAAATAGCAGTGCTCTTTGCTAATGGTGCCATTATGGATGGGCCACAGACACCAGGGAATGTCGGTGGTGATGCTTTAGCCGCACAAATTCGCCAGGCGCGATTAGATCCGAAAATCAAGGCCGTTATCTTGCGGGTCAATAGCCCAGGTGGCAGCGTGAGTGCTTCTGAACTAATTCGCAATGAATTAGCCGCCTTACGTGCCGCTAATAAACCATTGGTGGTATCAATGGGCGGGATGGCAGCCTCTGGTGGTTATTGGATCTCAACACCGGCTAACTATATCATCGCTAACCCAAGCACCCTGACCGGCTCGATCGGTATTTTCGGTGTGATTAATACCTTCCAAAATACTTTGGAAAGTATCGGGGTGCATACCGATGGTGTGGCAACATCGCCACTGGCAAATGTTTCTGTGACCAAAGACCTGCCACCGGAGTTCTCTCAGATGATGCAGATCAATATCGAAAATGGTTACAAAACCTTTATTGATTTGGTGGCAACCGCTCGCCATAAAACACCAGAGCAAGTTGATCAAATTGCGCAAGGCCATGTTTGGATTGGTATAGATGCCAAAAATAATGGTCTGGTAGATCAACTGGGTGATTTTGACGATGCGGTTAAGAAAGTCGCGGAGCTGGCAAAACTGAAAACCTGGCAACTGAATTGGTTTGTTGATGAACCAAGCCTCAGTGATTTGATTTTCGGCCAAATGAGTGCGTCAGTACAGGCGATGTTACCTACTGCGATTCAAGCCTGGTTGCCCGCACCAATATCTGCTGTGGCACAAGCAGTAAAAGATCAGCCCAACTTAATGAATACGCTCAATGACCCACAGAATCGTTATGCGTTATGCCTAACTTGCGGTGATGTACGCTAGTAAATTAAGTAAATAGTAGATAAATACTCTGCCCGGCACCTGCCGGGCTTTTTTTCCTCGCCAGTCGCCCTATAATTCACCCATCTCATTTCACACCACCTTTCAGGCATATTGCTCATGCAGAAGAAATCTATTTATGTCGCCTATACTGGCGGGACTATTGGTATGCAACGCTCGGATAACGGATACATTCCGGTTTCCGGCCATCTACAGCGCCAGCTTGCGCTTATGCCTGAGTTCCATCGCCCGGAAATGCCGGATTTTACAATCCATGAATATGCCCCATTGATTGATTCCTCGGATATGACCCCGGAGGACTGGCAGCATATCGCCAATGATATTCAGCAAAATTACGATTTATATGATGGCTTTGTGATTTTGCACGGCACCGACACTATGGCTTTTACCGCCTCGGCGCTCTCTTTTATGTTGGAAAACCTGGCCAAACCGGTGATTGTCACTGGTTCGCAAATCCCACTGGCAGAGTTGCGTTCTGATGGGCAAACTAACTTGCTGAATGCTCTCTATCTGGCTGCCAACCACCCAGTCAATGAAGTCAGTTTGTTCTTTAATAACAAACTGTTTCGCGGCAATCGTACCACTAAAGCCCATGCTGATGGGTTTGATGCATTTGCTTCACCTAACCTCTCGGTGCTGCTCGAAGCCGGCATTCATATTCGCCGAATGGTCTCAGTAGAATCACCTATCAATAATGGCCCATTGATTGTTCATAACATCACCCCACAGCCGATTGGTGTAGTGACTATCTACCCAGGTATCTCTGGTGCTGTTGTGCGTAACTTCTTGTTACAGCCAGTAAAAGCGCTTATTTTACGCTCCTATGGTGTCGGCAACGCACCACAAAAAGCCGAATTATTGGATGAATTAAAAAATGCTAGTGAACGAGGCATTGTGGTGGTGAATCTGACGCAATGTATTTCTGGTAGAGTCAATATGGACGGATATGCCACCGGTAATGCATTGGCACATGCGGGGGTTATCAGCGGCTCTGATATGACCGTTGAAGCGGCGCTGACCAAACTGCACTATTTATTGAGTCAATCTCTATCTCCTGAAGAAATTCGCCGCTTAATGCAACAAAATCTGCGCGGTGAATTAACGGATACTAACTGATCGGGCGGAATGTGAATGAATGCAGCGCTGTTGTTAATTGATTTGCAGAATGATTTTTGCCCAGGTGGCGCATTAGCGGTTGCCAAGGGTGACGCGGTAATTGCCGTTGCAAATGAGGCTATTGCTACCTGTCTGGCTCACAAAATACCCATTATCGCCAGCCAGGATTGGCACCCCGCAGAGCACCGCAGCTTTGCTGTCAATTCGCAGGCAGAGCCTTGGACGATCGGTGATTTGGAAGGGTTAACCCAAGTGTGGTGGCCGGTGCATTGTGTTCAGAATTCAGTTGGAGCAGCTTTGCATCCAAAGTTGAATCAAGAGGTGATTACCCAGATTTTCCGTAAAGGTCAGGATCCGGATATCGACAGCTACAGTGCTTTTTTCGACAATGGACGGCGGGCAAAAACACCGCTGGATGCTTGGTTACAACAACAAGAGATCAATTGCCTGTTCGTTATGGGATTAGCAACAGATTACTGTGTGAAATACAGCGTGTTGGATGCATTAACATTAGGTTATAAAACATCCGTCATTAAAGATGGGTGCCGTGGCGTCAATTTGCAACCACAAGACAGCCAACTGGCTCTTGATACGATGAATGAAGCCGGAGCTAACATACAGTCGTTGGCGCAATTTATTGCTGAAGTAAAGCAACTGACAGCTCGCTGACTCGATAAGATAAACATCAACGGAGCCTCATCTGGCAGAGTTCAAACTGCTGACAAAGTTAAATGAAGGGGAATCGTGCCGTTGGGGTCGTAACGGCGTAAGCCGTCGGAGTGCCCCTAGGCGCGGTAACCCCTTCACTCCCTGAGTTATCAATAACTTTATTATTAACCTCACGGAGCCTCATCTGGCTCCGTTTTCCCTGTATCAAGCCTAAGTTGCTTAAACGATTACTCGGGCTTCAACTTAACCAGTGTCGGCTGACTGAATTGTTGCTTCAGCTCTTGCTTGGTTTTCATCACTATCTGGCCATCGGTGCCGATGCTCATATGTTGCGCATCCTTGTTGTGACGGGCCTGCCACAACATCACCATTTGCAGGCTGTTCTCTTTCTGTTCTGGCGTCAATGCCACACCATCCGGCCATTTACCTAACTCTACAGCCAGCATCAAACGTTGGTAGATTTCGGGCGTCATCACTGAAATCAGGTCTTCAAGCTCCATCAGAGCATCCTCAGTAAACGAATAATAAGCTGAATCGATTTTTCATTGACAAAATGGTCACAACAACCGGTATCTATCCGGGGATTTGTTCGCCATTTTGGTCATCAACAAAATTGAGTGAAGCCGAGTTCACGCAATAACGCTCCCCTGTTGGTTGCGGGCCATCAGGGAAGACATGCCCCAAATGCGCATCACAATGACCACAGCGAATTTCGACACGATGCATATTATGAGAATAATCATCAATATAGCGAATAGATTCAGCATCTAAAGGCTGATAGAAACTCGGCCAGCCACAGCCAGAATCAAACTTCGACTCTGAGATAAAAAGTGGCTGGTGACAGCACAAGCATTGGTATATCCCTTCGCGCTTGTTGTGCAGTAATTTGCCGCTAAAAGGCGCTTCCGTCCCCCGCTGTTGGGTGACATGCCGCTGAATATCGGTCAGTTTCTCAATATTTTCTGTAGGGTTCAGTTCTTTAGCCATTTGTGCGGTTCTCTGGCAGGGAATAAAGTCAACAAAAACAACGTCTAATAATAACAAAAAATTAACAACAAAGCAGTTAAAATTGTCCTAAACTGTATGCCATCGAAGCGGCAACAGTGTAAATGTGATAAAAATCGCAAATATTACTGATTCTCACTTTAAACTGAATAATTCGCCCCAATATAAAAATGAGGCTAATCGTATATGGAAACGCGTGATTAATGTTCGATCTACCCTGTCTGGTTTGATTTGTAGCAATAATTGACACGATTCCGCTTGACGCTCGGTAAGGTTTTTGTAATTTTACAACCAACCTTTTATTCACTAACAAATAGCTGGTGGAATATATGACTATCAAAGTAGGTATCAACGGTTTCGGCCGTATCGGTCGCATTGTTTTCCGTGCTGCTCAGGAACGTTCTGACATCGAAATCGTTGCAATCAACGATCTGTTGGACGCTGACTACATGGCATACATGCTGAAATACGACTCTACCCACGGTCGTTTCGACGGTACTGTAGAAGTAAAAGACGGCCACCTGGTTGTTAACGGTAAAACCATCCGTGTTACCGCAGAGAGAGATCCGGCTAACCTGAAGTGGAACGAAGTTAACGTTGACGTTGTTGCTGAAGCAACTGGCCTGTTCCTGACCGACGAAACTGCACGTAAGCACATTGCTGCTGGCGCGAAGAAAGTGGTTCTGACTGGTCCGTCTAAAGACGACACCCCTATGTTCGTTATGGGCGTTAACCATAAAGAATACGCAGGTCAGGAAATCGTTTCTAACGCTTCTTGTACTACTAACTGCCTGGCTCCACTGGCTAAAGTTATCAACGACAAGTTCGGTATCGTTGAAGCGCTGATGACCACTGTGCATGCAACTACCGCTACTCAGAAAACTGTTGATGGCCCGTCTCACAAAGACTGGCGCGGCGGCCGCGGCGCATCCCAGAACATCATCCCTTCTTCTACCGGTGCGGCTAAAGCAGTAGGTAAAGTTATCCCAGCACTGAACGGCAAACTGACTGGTATGGCGTTCCGCGTTCCTACTCCTAACGTTTCAGTTGTTGACCTGACTGCACGTCTGGAAAAACCAGCTTCTTACAAAGAAATCTGTGCTGCCATCAAAGCGGCTTCAGAAGGCGAGCTGAAAGGCGTTCTGGGTTACACCGAAGACGACGTTGTTTCTACCGATTTCAACGGCGAAAAACTGACTTCAGTATTCGATGCTAAAGCCGGTATCGCGCTGAATGACAACTTTGTGAAACTGGTTTCTTGGTACGATAACGAAACTGGCTACTCAAACAAAGTTCTGGACTTGATCTCTCACATCTCCAAATAATGGATTGATGTAGATTTCTGCCAAAAGCCACCTCCGGGTGGCTTTTTTATTGCTGATACATTGTGCTTCTTCCCTCACCCCATTGCCTCACTGCAAATAAAATTGCGCAATATCAATGATTCACTACTCGGTTAGCGCCGATTTGCTGCAAGATATAAAGCCTGTGATATTATCGAAAGTCTGAAGTTCAATGGATCTCTAGCCCCTTTGCTCATAAGGTCAAACGAATGAACGAGAAAGTCTTCACCCTACCTGTTGTTGAACAAATTTCACCTTATATCAGCCAGCGCCAGTTGGATGAACTGCCAATCGTAGTGGTTTCCCATCCGAAGGTGCGTGCCGCCGTCAGCTTGCAAGGTGCTCATTTATTGGCTTTCCAACCGAGTGGTGAGCAACCGATTATTTGGTTGAGTAATAACACGCCATTTAAAGACGGTGTCGCTATTCGTGGCGGTGTACCGATCTGTTGGCCTTGGTTTGGCCCATCAGCGCAACCTTCTCATGGTTTTGCTCGTTTACTGCCATGGAAGCTCAGCGCCCATGATGAAAATGAGAATGGGGTTATCTTGACCTTCACTCTGGAAGACAGCGATGCATCTCGTCAATTCTGGCCACACCCGTTCACTTTGATTGCCCGCTTCAAGCTGGGCGAAGAATGTGAAATGGAATTAGAATCACACGGTGATTACGAGGCAGTTGCTGCCTTGCACACTTATTTCCAGATTGGCGATATCAGCCAGATTAAGATCAGTGGCTTGGGCGAAAAGTACCTTGATAAAGTACTGAAAATTGCTGATGCAACGCAACAAGGTGATTTGGTCTTTAACGGTCAGACCGACCGCATCTATACCCACCCTGAAGCCTACAGCCTGATAAAAGATGCCGGGCTGAAACGTACCATTGAAGTGCATCATCATCATCAAAGTGATGTAGTTGCATGGAATCCAGGTGCTGAACTGTCCAGCAGCATGGTTGATATGCCAAATGATGGCTATAAAACAATGGTTTGTGTAGAAACTGCGCGGGTGAATAAACCGTTGGTCGCCAAACAAGATTCTCCTGCACGTCTGGCCATGACCATTCGTAGTCGCAAGAATGCCCAATAATAGCTGATATTGCAGACACAAAAATGGGGCACAAAGCCCCATTTTTATTGTTCAGATAGGGTGCGTGATAGATTAACGGAAGGTATATGTGACCCCAGTCCACAGTACGCCGGTCCAGGATGCATCTACCATTGGGCTATTCTTCACTTCATTTGCCAGGTGAATATAACGACCAGTAAAGAAAGCATTCCAGTTTGGATTGATATTGTAGTTTGCCGTCAACTCCAGATATGGTGACCAGCTATCACTAGGGCTGTACTGGGCCAGTCCACTGCGGGCGGACTCCCCACGGCTCACACCATAGTAGTACTTATTCTGATCTTCACTGTTCCAGGCAACACCAACGCCCGGAGTCAGCGTCCAGCTATCAACACTGAAACGATAGAGATAAGCCAGATCGCCGACAAAGCCGCCGCTGTTATCCAGCACGTCGCCGGAGAACATGGCGCGTAAAGTCCCCCAATCCTCGATATGGGAATAAGACATACCCGCCATCAAAGTGCTACGGCGTTTATCCAACTGCTTCATCTGCTGGTCGTCACTATCGCCCGGCGTAAAATGTAGAGGCAAATAATAGGCATCAATCGATAAACGATTGTTGTCATCTTTCCATAGGTAATAACCCGCAGCCAGTGTGCGGAAATAGAAATTATCACTTTCATAAGAAACGATAGGCACTGGGTAAACACGGTCATTCTTACCGCGATATGGGTCAGGGCTGACTAATGCTGAGGCCCCCAAAGACCATGTTCCTGCCATCGCAGTAGGCATACAAACTGCCGTAGCTACAGCCAACGCTGCCAGTGTTTTGACTTGCTTCGTTTTTATGTAATGTTTTTTCACGGAAAGATCCCTTTGGTAACAAAATCGTTAGTTAACTTAGTGTAAATCAATTGCTTGCCTGTGGCGAAATCTTTACACACCCAGGCGCAAAATTAGTCTTCCCTGCACAACTTATCGCCGATATGCCACAAATTGACAACCTAAAAATTTACGTAGATTTGATTACAATAAAATAACAAGATATTCAAATAGATAATCTCAATTAATCATATATAAAACACTGTTAATGAAATAAAAAATAGATTTAATTACCGAATGATGGTTATTTATTGTACTGGGGGTGGCAAATCTGTGGTTAATGTCAACTTGACCTTTATGAGAGACGCGACCATAACAATAAGGTAGTAGTTTCAAAATTTTAACCCAATAAAGCGCTACTATTATTTTATGTTCCCAACCATTCAAACAGGACGGGCATCGCTATGAACATATTTGATCACTACCGCCAACGCTATGAGGCTGCCAAGGACGAAGAGTTCACACTGCAGGAGTTCCTCACCATCTGCCAGCAGGATCGCAGTGCGTATGCCAATGCGGCTGAACGTCTGCTGATGGCTATTGGTGAGCCTGTCATGGTTGATACCGCGCTCGAATCTCGCATGTCTCGGCTGTTCTCCAACCGAGTTATCGCCCGCTACCCTGCTTTTGAAGAGTTCTATGGCATGGAAGAAGCCATAGAGCAGATCGTTTCTTACCTTAAACATGCGGCTCAAGGGTTAGAAGAGAAGAAACAGATCCTGTATTTGCTCGGCCCTGTGGGTGGGGGTAAATCATCACTGGCTGAACGTTTGAAAGCACTGATGCAACGGGTGCCTATCTATATTTTAAGTGCTAATGGTGAGCGCAGCCCGGTCAATGACCATCCATTGTGCTTATTCAACCCGCAGGAAGATGCGGCGATTTTAGCCAAAGAATACAATGTTCCTAGCCGTTATCTCGGCACAATCATGTCACCGTGGGCGGCCAAACGCCTGCATGAATTTGGCGGTGATATCACCAAATTTAAAGTCATCAAAGTCTGGCCCTCTATTCTTGAGCAGGTCGCGATTGCGAAGACTGAGCCGGGTGATGAAAACAATCAGGATATTTCTGCTCTGGTGGGTAAGGTTGATATCCGTAAACTGGAGAACCATGCCCAAAACGACCCTGATGCTTATGGTTATTCCGGGGCATTGTGCCGCGCGAACCAGGGGATTATGGAATTCGTCGAGATGTTCAAAGCGCCGATTAAGGTGCTGCATCCCCTGCTGACAGCCACTCAAGAAGGGAACTATAACGGTACCGAGGGGATCTCTGCCCTGCCATTCAGCGGCATTATCCTCGCGCACTCTAACGAATCAGAGTGGGTGACATTCCGCAATAACAAGAACAATGAGGCCTTCCTTGACCGTGTTTATATCGTCAAAGTGCCCTATTGCTTGCGGGTATCAGAAGAGATCAAGATTTACGACAAGCTGTTGAATCACAGTGAATTAACTCATGCGCCTTGCGCTCCAGGGACGTTGGAAACACTGGCTCGCTTCTCCATTCTCTCAAGGATGAAAGAGCCGGAAAACTCGAGCATTTACTCCAAAATGCGGGTGTATGACGGTGAAAGCCTGAAAGATACTGACCCGAAAGCCAAGTCTTATCAGGAATATCGCGACTATGCTGGGGTTGACGAAGGGATGAACGGTCTTTCTACCCGTTTTGCCTTCAAGATCCTGTCACGGGTATTTAACTTTGACCATGCAGAAGTGGCAGCTAACCCGGTACACCTCTTCTATGTGCTGGAACAACAGATTGAACGCGAACAATTCCAGCAAGATGTCGCGGAAAAATACCTCGAGCATCTGAAAGGCTATTTGATCCCGAAATATGCCGAGTTTATCGGCAAAGAGATTCAGACTGCCTATCTGGAATCCTACTCTGAGTACGGTCAAAATATTTTCGACCGCTATGTTATTTACGCCGATTTCTGGATTCAGGATCAAGAGTACCGCGATCCGGATACCGGGCAACTGTTTGACCGTGAATCGCTGAATGCTGAACTGGAGAAAATTGAAAAACCTGCGGGTATCAGCAACCCGAAAGACTTCCGTAATGAAATCGTCAACTTTGTGTTGCGCGCCAGAGCCAATAACAATGGCCGCAATCCAAATTGGACCAGCTATGAGAAGTTACGCACGGTTATTGAGAAGAAAATGTTCTCTAACACTGAAGAGTTATTGCCGGTTATCTCCTTTAACGCCAAGACTTCAACGGATGAGCAGAAAAAGCATGATGACTTCGTCGATCGGATGATGGAGAAAGGTTATACCCGTAAGCAGGTTCGTTTACTGTGTGAATGGTACCTACGGGTCAGAAAATCATCATAACCTGTTGTCGAACCACCCTAATATTACAGGTACAGCTTTCGCGTTGTGGCTGTGTTGCCAGCCAGCACAGCCACAGTGTGGAAGATGCAGGGAATAGAGGCAGGGGGAGTTATGGGCTACTTTATTGACAGGCGACTTAACGGCAAGAATAAAAGCATGGTTAACCGCCAGCGCTTTTTGCGCCGCTATAAGTCGCAAATTAAACAATCGATTTCTGATGCCATCAATAAAAGGTCGGTAACTGATATTGAGAGTGGCGAATCGGTGTCGATTCCTATTGACGACATTAATGAGCCAATGTTCCATCAGGGCCGTGGCGGGTTACGCCATCGGGTACACCCCGGCAATGATCATTTTATTACTAATGACCGTATAGAGCGCCCGCAAGGTGGTGGTGGCGGCAGCGGTAGTGGTCAGGGGAATGCCGGTCAGGACGGTGAAGGCGAGGATGAATTTGTCTTTCAGATTTCCAAGGATGAATATCTCGATTTGTTGTTTGAAGACTTGGCGCTGCCTAACCTGAAGAAAAATCAGTATAAACAACTGACTGAATTTAAAACCCATCGCGCGGGTTATACCTCCAATGGGGTTCCTGCCAATATCAGTGTGGTGCGTTCACTGCAAAACTCACTGGCCCGCCGCACCGCCATGACGGCCAGTAAACGCCGCGAACTGCGCGAATTGGAGGAAACACTTAAAGCATTGGAGAACTCGGAACCGGCACAATTATTGGAAGAAGAGCGGGTACGTAAAGCCATTGCCGAGTTGAAACAAAAAATCGCCCGGGTGCCTTTTATTGATACCTTCGATTTACGCTATAAGAACTATGAACGACGCCCGGAACCATCAAGTCAGGCAGTGATGTTTTGCTTGATGGACGTGTCAGGTTCTATGGATCAAGCCACCAAAGATATGGCAAAACGGTTTTATATTCTGCTGTATCTGTTCCTGAGTCGGACTTATAAAAATGTGGATGTGGTGTATATCCGCCACCACACACAAGCTAAAGAAGTTGATGAACAAGAGTTTTTCTATTCGCAAGAAACCGGTGGAACCATTGTTTCCAGTGCACTGAAATTAATGGACGAAGTGGTGCAAGAGCACTATGACCCGGCGCAATGGAATATCTATGCGGCGCAAGCCTCAGATGGCGATAACTGGGCTGATGATTCGCCTCTGTGTCATGAATTGTTGGCGAAAAAAATTCTTCCCGTGGTGCGTTACTACAGTTACATCGAGATAACCCGCCGTGCCCATCAAACGCTGTGGCGGGAATATGAAGACTTACAGGCAAAATATGAGAACTTTGCCATGCAGCATATTAGGGAACCCGAAGATATCTATCCGGTATTCCGTGAGTTGTTCCATAGGCAGACTGTTGATAATTAACTTCCAAACTAGCCGGTCATCTTTTTCTGCCACAGAAATAGCTTTCCGGCTTTTTAATGCGCTAAAATTTCCACTCCCTGCTTAATTCTCAGAGCTAACCCAATGAAATGGCATGATGGACTGCGACAACCGGGTGTATTGGCGGCATTAACTGCTGCGGTACTGTTTGGTGCGGGAACCCCGCTGGCAAAACAATTGCTGAATACGGTGAGTCCGTGGTTGCTGGCCGGTTTGCTGTATTTGGGATCGGGGGTAGGTTTGGCGCTATATCGGTTGATAACCCGCCCGGCTACCGTCAAGTTACCACGTAATGAGTTATGGTGGTTTATCGGCGCGATTACCGCCGGAGGGATCATTGCGCCAGTGCTACTGATGATAGGCCTTACCGGTATGCCCGCATCGGGAGCCTCACTGCTACTCAATGCCGAAGGGGTATTCACTGCCCTGCTCGCCTGGTTTGCTTTCAAAGAGAATTTTGACCGACGCATTGCCTTGGGCATGATGGTGATTGTAGCGGGTGCCGCTATTTTGAGCTGGCCGGGAGAAGCTCGCTTTGCCGGATTGTGGCCGACGCTGGCTATTCTGGGTGCCTGTTTTGCCTGGGGAATTGATAACAATCTGACCCGTAAAGTTTCGCTGACGGACGCCACCTGGATTGCTTCGGTCAAAGGATTGGTGGCGGGTGTGGTGAATCTCGCATTAGCATTTTCCCTCGGCGCAACCTTACCACCACTGACCAATCTGGCTGGTGCCCTGCTGGTGGGGTTCTTTGCCTATGGCGTGAGTCTGGCGCTGTTTGTTATCGGTTTGCGTCACCTGGGTACCGCCCGAACCGGCGCTTACTTCTCTATCGCGCCATTTTTAGGTGCGGCGCTGGCAGTGGCTATGGGTGATGCAGTAACAATCCCCCTGATCGTAGCCGGGTTATTGATGGCAATAGGGATTTGGTTGCATCTGACTGAACAGCATGAACATCAGCACCACCATGATGACTTACTGCACGAGCACCAACATCTCCATGACGAACACCACCAGCATTCACATGATTTCCCCGTCAATGCCGATATCCCCCATAAACATCCTCATCAGCACCAACCGATGGAGCACTCTCATCCCCATTTTCCTGACTCACACCATCGCCACAAACATTAGTCACAAACATTAATCACAAATATGAGTTACAAATATTAGCAGTATATAAATCACCACGTTAGCGCCTATTTCATCGAATAAACACCAGACAAGTATTGGTAAACAGCATAATTTGCCCAATTGACATCATTGGCTTGTTCTGTCTGACAAATCCCCTAATATGAGAACATTCTTATTCTGGTTGTGTTGCAGAGATGACTGTGCGCTCCTTACTCATTCTGATTTTATCTTTATCATTTATTCCCCTTTGCCAGGCGGTTTATAACCCCAAAGAATATAATATTTGGCATATTCAGGGTGGTGTTTTATACGGAGCTACCCAAACAGAAGATGAGGAACCGGTGCTTATCAGTATTGCCGGCCCCACCACTCACTGGGCCAATATGGTAATTTCATTGATAGCCACTGAGCCTTGCGATCTCCACAAAACAACCACTGAATTTGCTTTTAATAATGATATGTTGACTGTCGAATATAGCTGCCTGACAACGGCGGGTCATACTGTCATAAGCTATACCCTGCATGATGCCGACAAGGTCAATAAGCTCTACAGCCAACTAAAATCGGGCTTTACCATCACATTGGATAAACGTATTAAAGTTTGGGCGGCCAATATTGGCACACCCATCAACAGTGACTAATAGCGTGGTATTTTATTGATCGTCAAGTTGGCTAAAACGTAGCGTCAAATAATCCAGCACACTGCGCACCGAAGGTAATAAACCACGCCGTGAAGGGAAAACAGCATGGATAATTTCATGGCGCAGTGACCACTCAGGTAGCAGGCGAATTAATTCACCCGTGGCTAATTGCTCCGTCACCATCATTACAGGTAACTGCACCACCCCGACACCGCTTACCGCCGCGCTGCGTAATGTGGTCATATCAGCGGTCACCAGTCGCGGTTGATGATAGACCGCCGCATGCGCCCCTTCAGGCCCGTCTAAATTCCAGATAAATTCCTGTTGAGGCTGCCCCAGTCCCAGACTAGGCCAGCCAGTCAAATCAGCCGGTACTTTCACCTGCCCAAGACGGGCAATCAATTCAGGGCTAGCGACCAGGCACTGACAGCGGTTGCCCAAAACCTTCAATACCAGATCACTGTCTTGCAACGGTGGTGGCCGAACCCGAATCGCAATATCTATGGCTTCAGCTATCGGGTCTACCTGCCGATTGGTCGATTCGAGATGCAACGTCACCAGAGGGCAACTGGCCATGAAGTCTGCCAACATAGCACTGACCGTAGCCTGCAACAGTGCCACTGGGCAGGTGATACGTACTACACCGCGTGGTTCAGCTCGTGTTAACTCTATGGCTTCTTGTGCCGCTTTGGCTTCTTCCAGCATCGCTTTGCAGTGTTCGTAATAGGTGCGCCCGACATCCGTCACGGCAAAGCGCCGGGTTGAGCGCTGAATTAATCGCACCCCCAGCCGCTCTTCCAGTAAAGCCAACCGTCGACTCAGTTTTGATTTGGGCAAACCTAATACTCTGGCGGCAGCACTGAATCCGCCATGCTCTACCACCTCTGCATAATAATAGAGATCGTTAAGGTCCTGCATACCCCGCCTCTCAGTTGCTTATCATTGTTCCAATAATAGAACACTGATAGCTAAATTTGCTATCTACTGCCGAAATTATCCTGAATATATACTTTATCCAACTTGTGGACAGGCGGATTGAATAGCCTGGCTGCTATACCTCATTAAGGTGTTGTAAGGAGAATGCGATGAAAAAAGTTCAAGGTATTTATCGTGCGCCGCGCCAACATTGGGTCGGTGATGGTTTCCCGGTTCGCTCACTGTTTTCATACCAGAGTCATGGTAAACAACTCAGCCCGTTCCTGTTGCTGGACTATGCCGGACCGATGGATTTCACTCCGACCCAGCATCGTCGTGGTGTCGGGCAACACCCACATCGTGGATTTGAAACAGTGACCATTGTGTACGACGGTGAAGTTGAACATCGTGACTCTACCGGTAAAGGTGGGATTATTGGCCCCGGTGATGTGCAGTGGATGACCGCTGGTGGCGGTATTCTGCATGAGGAATTCCATTCCGATGCCTTCGCGAAACGTGGCGGGGCTTTTGAAATGGTACAGTTGTGGGTCAATTTACCGGCAAAAGATAAAATGACCGCCCCCGGTTATCAGGCGATTCGCAGTGAAACCATTCCTCAGGTCGCATTATCTGAAGGTGCAGGTAGTCTGCGCGTTATTGCCGGTAATTATTCCGGAGAAAATGGCCCAGCCAATACATTCTCACCGCTGAATGTCTGGGATATCCGGCTAAATCAAGGAAAAAGCGCCGAGTTCTCCCTGCCAGATGGCTGGAACACGGCACTGATTGTATTGCGCGGTACCGTGCAAGTTAATGGTGATGCCATTGCCCGCGATGCAGAAATGGTGTTGTTGGACTCTACCGGCAGCAATGTCACTATTGAGGCTAATAATGATGCAGTGCTGTTATTACTCAGTGGTGAGCCAATCGATGAGCCCATTATCGGTTACGGGCCATTTGTGATGAATACGCAGGAGCAAATAGCCGAGGCTATCGCTGATTTTAACAGTGGCCGCTTTGGTTCGATGGATAATCACGCATAACCGCTGAGCGACCCGCCATTACCTGATATCGTTATTATCAGGTAATGGCATTCAGCTGGTTATCAAACCCAAATATCAACCCGCCCGATACTCACCGCAAATCCCCTCTTTCCCTCCCCGGTTATCGACTAAACTTAATGTTATATTCTGTACAAAAAATAGCATCAGCATAAATAAGACAAGGGGATTTTTTTACATGTGGCGCTTTAATTCACATTTGAATATTTGTCATTAATCTTATTCTATTTATAAACAAATAGTGATATTCCAATAGCCACGGTGATAATTTCGCTCAAACAACAAGTAACAAGACTGCCAAGCGATTCTTTTTCCTAGGAATTAATCATGAAAACCCAAAAAACAGTAAAATGGCAGAAAAAAGGGCAGTCTGAGTACAACGAAAATAATGCCTTATTAAGCGCATTAGATCATTCATTGGCGATTATTGAGTTTGATCTTTCCAGCCGCATTATTGAAGTTAATCAAAACTATCTTGATTATTTTGGCTATCAGCGTGATGAAGTGATTGGCCAACATCATTTGATGTTTTGCCATCCTGGTTATGCCAGCAGCGAAGAGTATCAAAAAATCAAAAAATGTCTGCTAGCCGGGCAATCGCTGGAAGGACGTTTTGAGCGTTTACATAAAGACGGTTCAACAGTTTGGCTGGCGGCCATTTATCAACCGGTCCCCGGCCCTGACGGTTCGGTGACCCGTATGGTGAAAATCGCCAAAGACATTACCTTTTTAATCGAACAACAAAAAGCAACCCAAGAGTGGGTGCAGCTTTTAACGCAATTAACCGACCGCAGCGACAGCGCAATGTTTATTGCCGCGAATACCGAGCACGGGCAACAAGCTGTTTATATTAATCAGGGGTTTACGAAACTGTTTGGCTATACCCCAGAACAGGCTCTGGGGCAAAATATGGTCGATCTACTGCAAAGTGCGCATCCTGAACAGCTCGCGCCAGTCAATGGCCACTCACCCGATACACGCCAACGGCTGCTGCCTAAAGAGCTTTTTTACAGCAAAGACCGGCAACCCCATTGGTGCTCAGCAGTGATGAACTCACTGATTAATGAGCAAGGCGAGCAGAGTTACAGCATTGGGGTGCTAACTGATATCACCCTGACAAAAATGTATGAAGTATTGCAATATAAAGTGTTGGAAGCCCTGGTCCGCGAGCGCCCGCTGGAAGAAGTGATGTCATTACTCTGTCATGAAGTTGAGCGGATTGCTCCTGAGGTGACCGCCAGTATTTTGCAAAGTATCGGCCAGAATCACCTTTCCCATCTTGCTGGCCCTAGTCTGCCACTGACTTATACGGCC
This sequence comes from Yersinia sp. 22-579, assembly GCF_030433455.1. NCBI lineage: Bacteria > Pseudomonadati > Pseudomonadota > Gammaproteobacteria > Enterobacterales > Yersiniaceae > Yersinia > Yersinia sp. 22-579. The sequence continues at coordinate 24,735 of NZ_JAUJTZ010000019.1, forward strand.
ATCCTCACCTGTGTGCCCATTGGCCCATTTTCCGGTTCCTGCGGGACAGCTGCATTTCGCAAAGAAGCGGTTGAAGTACAAGACATCGCCACTGACCCATTGTGGCAGGACTACCGACATCTGATATTACCGCATGGTTTATTGGCTTGCTGGTCAACGCCTATTCTCTCCAGCCAAGGGCAAGTACTTGGTACATTTGCTTTTTATTATAAACAGAAACGAAAACCCAGTGATTTTCATCGTCAGCTGGTCAAATTAATTGCCAATTTATGTTCTCTTGCTATGGAGCGAGAACTCTCACGCAAACAAATTCAACATTTGGCTTTTTATGATTCATTGACCGGGTTGCCCAATCGCACCCAGTTTTTGGTGTATGCCAAACAAGCCATTGCTCTGGCAGCTGAAATGAATCATCCGCTGGCGGTATTGGTGATTAATCTGGATCGGTTTAAACAAGTCAATGACTCACTTGGTCATGCCGCTGGCGATGAATTACTGGCGGCGATGGCCCAGCGCCTGCGCGACAGTTTGCCTAAAAATGACATCATTGGCCGCCTGTCTGGCGATGAATTCATCATTATTCTGACCTCCAGCACCCTGCAACAGACCACGGTAAGAGTAGAGAAAATGCTCAGTTTGTTGTCACAGCCCTGCCAAATTGCCAACATGAATATTATTCCGTCGGCCAGTGTAGGTATTAGTTTGTATCCTGAAAATGGTATGGAAATGGACACCCTGATGAACCATGCCGATATTGCGATGCATAAAGCGAAAAATATGGGGCGCGGACATTTCAATTTCTTTAGCGCAGAAATGAATAATCTCAATCAACAGCGCCAGGATATGGAAGATGCGCTACGTCATGCATTTCATATCGGCTCCCTGGAGTTATTTTATCAGCCACAAGTGATGCTGAAAGATGGCCATCTGTATGGTGTCGAAGCTCTGAGCCGTTGGAAGCACCCAATATTGGGGGATATTCCACCACAACGTTTTATTCCGCTGGCCGAAGAGAGTGGTCTTATCAATGAACTGGCCCTATGGGCGATTGAAACAGCATGTCGGCAATTGGCCGACTGGCGTTTGCGGGGCATTGATGTTCCCTCGGTGTCAGTGAATTTATCGCCAACCAATTTCCACAATCTGGGTTTACCGGACATGATTCTGCATATTTTGCACCATTATCATTTACCGCCGCAGGATCTGACGTTGGAAATTACCGAAGACATATTGATTGAAAATAATCCGGCCATATTCACGACAATCGAAAAAATTCATCGTCTGGGGGTTCGACTATCCATGGATGATTTTGGCACCGGTTATTCTAGCCTCAGTTACCTGCGCCGCCTGGATCTCGATGAAATCAAACTGGATAAAAGCTTTGTACATGACCTTGAATATGATGAAACCAGCCGAACCCTAAGTGAAGCAGTGATACGTATTGGCGAGAGTTTGCAATTGTCGGTGATTGTCGAAGGGGTAGAGAATGAAGCCCAGCGCACCTTATTGAGCCGGCAAGGTTACCTGATTGGTCAGGGATTTCTATTTTCCGAAGCGCTACCCGCTATCAAACTGGAAAAATGGTTAGAGCATCGTCTGACAAGTTAGACGGTGAATAATAAGAGATATATGATTGGTTGTAGTAATCTATTAGGGATTTCTAAACACTAACAAGTGACATTGTCACTATCGTTGGGTTGGGTCATGCTCAACCTTTTCATTTGTCGGCAATTTCTTTATCCTTGCTGCCTTTGTAATCTGGATGTTGTTTTGTTGTTATGCAAAAATTCCTTTTTCTGCTGTTAAGCTTGATTCTACTCGGCCCTCTGGGCATCGACCTCTACTTACCGACCATTCCTGCTATTGCCAAGGGGCTGAACAGTAGCGAGTCATTGATCCAATCCACCATTGCGCTGTTTATTTTAGTTCTGGGGGTCGGGCAACTGATTGCTGGACCATTGGTTGACAAATATGGCCGCAAACCGATTGCCATCATCGGGATAATCCTTTACATGCTAGGTGCCGCCATGGCTGCTCTGGCTGTCAGCCCTTTCATGTTTGTCAGCTCTCGCCTGTTACAAGGTGTGGCCGTTTGCTGTACGGCAGTGGTGGCATTCAGTGGGGTGCGCGACCGCCTGAACGGCAATGAAGCTGCCCGTGCTTTTGGTTTTCTCAATGGCACATTAAATATCGTGCCGGCATTAGCCCCATTATTAGGTGGTTTGTTGGCCGAAGCCTTTGGCTGGCGTGCGCCATTCTGGTTCCTGGCTCTGTACGGATTGTTGGTATTAATCCTGGTTATCGTTTTCCTACCGGAGACTCGCCCGGCAGAGACGCAACCGGTGAAGAGTTTGCCGATTAAAAACTATCTGCGTATTTTGCGTGATGACCGTTTTCTGACTTTCGCGCTGGTGAATGCGGGCGCGATGGGAATGGCGTTAACTTATGTCTCTCTGGCACCCAATGTCTTGATGGTGGGCGCTGGACTCAGCCCGCTGCAATTCTCGCTGGTGTTCGGTGCCAATGGTTTTTGGATCATGGCCGTCAGCTTTTTTGCGAATCGGATTATCCAAAAAGTGGGCCGCCCAGCCTGCCTGATGACGGGTAGCGTGCTGATGGCACTCGGCTGTTTCAGCCTGCTATATGGCCTGCGCTTAGCACCTGAAGTACAGCATCACTGGCTGGTTTACATGTTACCCGTCGCCAGTGCCTGTGCCGGTTTAGCCTTTATGATGGGGCCAGCCACCAGCTATGCACTGGAGCCTTATGCCAATGAAGCGGGTGTTGCTTCAGCCTTGGTTGGGTTTGTACAGATGGCAGGAGGCGCGGGATTAGGTCTGTTGGCGATGGCCTTACCGATTGAACCTAAGTTATCTCTGGCTATTGTGATGTTGGCCGGTTGCTTACTGGCCTGGCAAGCGCGCCGTGCCAGCAAGCATGTGCGCGGTAAATTACAAAAGATAAACTAACCATTCGCTATGTGCGCTCGGTGGTGACCTGAACCCTGGCTGCCAGCGCACACATCAACTCATACCCCACCGTTCCTGCGGCTTGTGCCACATTATCAATGGGCACATTCTCACCCCATATTTCGACTTTGCTGCCCATCTGCGCTTGCGGACATGGCGAGAGATCCACGGTGAGCATATCCATCGAAATCGCCCCCACAGTGTGCGTCAATATACCATCCACCATAATAGGTGTTCCCGTCGGTGCGACACGCGGATAACCATCAGCATAACCACAAGCAACCACCCCTATGCGCTGCGCACCAGTAGCGCGATAACGGCTACCATAACCCACACTTTGACCGGCGGATAATGATTGCAGCGCGATAATCTCACTGTGCAAACTCATCACCGGGCGCAGACCAAGGCCAGCAATATCTGCAATATCACCACTGGGTGACGCGCCGTAGAGAATAATTCCCGGACGTACCCAGTCATAATGGGTGTCCGGGTTACGCAATATTGCCGCTGAATTGGCAAAGCAGCGAGCTGCCGGAATATGCCCACTGGCCTGCTGGATCTGAGCAAATTGCTCATCAGCGCCAATAGGATTATCTGCATTAGCAAAGTGGCTCATTAATGTGATTTCGCCGACATTGCTGAGGCTGTTGGCCCATTGCCACACAGCTTCCGCCTGACCAATTGGAAACCCTAAACGATTCATACCGCTATTAAACTTCAAGTAAATATTGAGTGGAGCCGTCAGGCGGGCCGCTTTGATAGCCTCAAGTTGCCAGTCACTGTGCACCGCCGTCGTCAGGCGATAATGATCCAGCAGCACCAAATCCTGCGCTTGAAAGAAACCCTCCAGTAATAAAATTGGCCCTTGCCAGCCCTGTTCTCGCAGCAGAATAGCTTCGTTTAAATCCAGTAAAGCAAATCCATCCGTTGCCGCCAGCCCTTGCCAGACACGCGCTAAACCATGACCGTAGGCATTGGCTTTCACCACCGACCAAATTTTTGCCCTTCCCACATGGCGGCGAACAACATTCAGATTATGGTGCAGCGCAGGTAAATTCAGCGTGGCAGATATCGGGCGAGGCATGCTTATTCCTTCCAGAACACTATTCAGTTGTTGTTAACAAAAGGGCTATCCACTAATCCCCTAAATAATTCGAGTTGCAGCCAACACACATGCAGCTTGAAGTATGGCGGGTATAGGTTAACGAATGGGATGAGCGTCATGTAACGGCGCAACATTCAGCGGCCGAAAGCCCGCGTTATAGCGCGAGACCGAGAGATCATCTGCCAGAATCGCAGGACGCCGACCAGACATAATATCGGCCAATAGTTGACCTGAACCGCATGCCATGGTCCAGCCCAAGGTGCCATGCCCAGTATTGAGATAGAGATTTTTCAGCGAAGTTCGCCCAACAATAGGTGTACCATCCGGTGTCATCGGGCGCAGGCCAGTCCAAAATATCGCCTGACTGATATTACCGCCATCGGGATACAAATCGCCGACGACCATTTCCAGTGTTTCCCGCCGCGCCTGTTCCAGTTGGGTGTTGAATCCCACGATTTCCGCCATGCCGCCCACCCGAATGCGATTGTCAAAACGGGTAATAGCTATCTTATAGGTTTCATCCAGCACGGTAGAATAGGGTGCGTCAGCAGGGTTGGTGATGGGGATTGTCAGGGAGTAACCTTTTAGCGGGTAAACCGGAATCGATACTAACCCCGCCAGCAGCGCAGTTGAATAAGCGCCAAAAGCCACGACATAAGCATCGGCTTTGATGATGTCATCGCCGCACAACACGCCAGCGATTTGATCCCCGTCCACCAGCAGTTTTTCCACTGAGCGATTGAAGATAAATTTCACGCCAGCCTGTTCGGCCATTGTTGCCAGCCGCTCGGTAAACAACTTACAGTCGCCAGTTTCATCATTAGGTAGACGTAAGCCGCCGGTGAGCTTATGTGCCACTTTTGCCAGAGCTGGTTCGACGGTGGCCAGTTGATCCGCAGTTAACAGCGAATACGGTACCCCTGCATCATCCAATACAGCAATATCTTTAGCTGCATTATCAAATTGCTGTTCGGTGCGGAATAATTGCAGCGTTCCCCCTTGCCGCCCTTCGTACTGAATACCGGTATCTTCGCGTAGATCTTTCAAGCAATCACGGCTGTACTCGGCCAACCGCACCATACGGCTTTTGTTAATCATATAGTGGGAAGTGTCGCAGTTTCTCAGCATTTGCCACATCCAGCGCAACTGCGAAGCACTGCCATCCAGGTGAATCGCCAACGGCGCATGGCGTTGGAACATCCATTTAATGGCTTTTAGAGGAACACCGGGGGCAGCCCAAGGTGCCGCGTAGCCGGGAGATATCTGGCCCGCATTACCTGCACTGGTTTCCTGAGCTGGCCCATCCTGCCGGTCAATGACCGTGACATCATGTCCATCTTTCGCTAAGTACCAGGCACTGGCAACACCAACCACACCACTTCCTAAAATGACAACGCGCATATCACCCCCACACAAAATGCATCAAAAGCACAATATTCTGTTGACAGAAAATTAACTCAGCAGAAAAAACTATCCAACACATTAATGATAGATTGTGACTTAATTCACAATTAATTTACACCGCAATCACTTTCCAATTCAATAGCAGGCTTTAAATAGCGATAACATGCTATTTAAAGCGGGATATACAAAAAAATGACTGAAAATAGCGCTTATTATCCCTATTAACAGCATGAATAATTGCCATGTTGCTGATGTTAATTTTATTGGTTTTATATTCTGCAATAACCACAATTAGACAGAGCAATAATCTAATTAAATCTCTTTTGGGATAATAACTTCTGCCAGTAAAAACAGTCCCTATTCCCGCGATAGAGAGCCTCTATTTTGAAAGATGACGGATATTCATTGACATAAAGTATTGCCATGCCTCAATTTGTTCATATTGAGCTAGGATTATTGAAGTGACCAGTATTTTGCAGGGTTATAAAACCGTGAGGATGCGCTAATGACAACTTCAACATCGAAACACACCGCGCAAGATAAGCGCCTGACTGACGGCCCAGACTGGACATTTGAATTGTTACAGGTCTATCTGGATCAAATAGACCGGGTGGCAAAACATTACCGGCTCGATACCTACCCCCATCAGATTGAGGTTATTACCTCGGAACAAATGATGGATGCCTACTCAAGTATTGGTATGCCCATTAATTATACCCACTGGTCTTTCGGTAAAAAGTTTATCGAAACCGAGCAAAAGTATAAGCACGGCCAGCAAGGGTTAGCCTATGAGATTGTGATTAACTCCAATCCTTGTATTGCCTATTTAATGGAAGAAAATACCATTACTATGCAAGCCTTAGTGATGGCTCACGCCTGTTATGGTCATAATTCTTTCTTTAAAAATAATTATTTATTCCGCGCATGGACTGATGCCAGTTCCATCGTTGATTATTTATTATTTGCGCGCCATTACATCAGTGAATGCGAAGAACGCTATGGTGTGGAAGAGGTTGAACGACTGCTCGATTCTTGCCATGCATTGATGAATTATGGTGTTGACCGCTATAAACGCCCGCAAAAAATCTCGCTAGTTGAGGAGACTGCACGGCAAAAAAGTCGAGAGGAATACCTGCAAAGCCAGGTCAACTCTTTATGGAAGACCTTGCCACGTAAAGACAAAGAAGAAGTGCAAGCCCAGGCTCAGCGCTACCCAAGTGAGCCGCAAGAGAATCTGCTCTACTTTATGGAGAAGAATGCCCCGTTGCTGGAATCATGGCAGCGGGAAGTACTGCGGATTGTGCGCAAAGTGAGCCAGTATTTCTATCCGCAGAAACAGACCCAGGTGATGAACGAAGGTTGGGCAACTTTCTGGCATTACACCATTCTTAATCATTTATACGATGAAGGCCGGGTCAGTGATCGGTTTATGATGGAGTTCCTGCACAGCCACACCAATGTGGTGTATCAACCGCCGTATAACAGCCCTTATTACAGTGGTATCAACCCTTATGCGCTTGGATTTGCCATGTTCCAGGATATCAAGCGCATCTGCCAGTCTCCAACCGAAGAGGATTATTATTGGTTCCCGAATATTGCCGGTAAAGACTGGTTGGATACCCTGCATTTTGCGATGCGCGATTTTAAAGATGAAAGTTTCATTAGCCAGTTCTTATCACCAAAAGTGATGCGTGACTTCCGTCTCTTCACTGTGCTGGATGACGATAAGAATAACTATCTGGAAATTTCGGCCATTCATAATGAAGAAGGCTATCGTGCTATTCGTAATGAATTATCTGCTCAGTATAACTTGAGCAATCATGAACCTAACATTCAAGTCTGGAATGTTGATCTGCGCGGGGATCGTTCTCTGACGCTACGCTATATTCCTCATGACCGAGCACCGCTGGATAAAAGTCGCCAGCAAGTGATGAAACATATCCATCGCTTATGGGGGTTTGATATTCATATGGAACAACTAAATGATGATGGCAGTATTGAATTGCTTGACAGCATTCCACCCAGAGCCAATAAGCTCTAATCTGGCTGTATCAGTGCGTTGATATCAAATGGAAAAGGGGCGCGGTTGGCCCCTTTTTACTGTGCTATTTTTACTGATTGTGCTTCTAGCGGCGAGCTTCTGCCAAATCACTTGGCATGGTGCCCTGCATACTGTGCCAGATAGCCCCGCTCTCTTTACCGTAGGCACGCAGGCAATCTAACACCTGATCATAGGCTTTCTCATCGCACAGTGTCGACAAGCGGCTATAAAACGTCAGTGCCAACTTACGCGCTTCTGGATTCGAGAAATAATAACGCCCAACGCGAGTATACAACCCTTTCAATCCATTGAGAATTAAACCATAAATTGGGTTGCCTGAAGCAAAAGCCAAACCACGGAAAATACCGTAATCCAGCGCAGTGAACGACTCTGCGTTATCGTCAACCGTCTGCGCTTGTGCCAGAATTTCTTGCGCTTTTTCGGGATGATTGCGGATAGCTGTCCGGACAAAAATTGTCGCGATATTGGTTCGAACAGCCAGTAAGTTATCTATCAATTGTGGCACGCTATCGTGGTCAAGCCGCGCCAGTGTTTCCAGAATATTAAGACCGGAAGTTTCCCAAAAGTTGTTTACTTTCGTTGGTTTACCGTGCTGAATAGTGAGCCAGCCATCGCGGGCTAGCCGTTGTAGCACTTCGCGCAATGTTGTGCGGGTCACTCCAATCAGCTCTGAAAGTTCACGCTCCGCGGGCAAAATAGTGCCTGGAGGGAAGCGATTATTCCAAATACTTTCAATAATATACTCTTCCGCGAAACCGGCAGGACTTTGCGCCTTTATAACCATATTTTTTGACGTTCCGTAGCGATAAATATCAGCAATTTAGTATGCTCATCATACCAGACGACGCTATTCTGATATAGATCCAGAGCCGAACAAATGGTGAAAGCAGTCATAAAGTTGCAAAAATTGCGCAGATGTAATGATGAACAGATTATACATATTGCTTTTAGGCGAATAACGTAAAGTAAAATGTAACCTTGAGCAGTAATAGCGCCATATATCCTGAATAATTCAAGTGACCGCGCACAGCCAACGCGCATGCAGCTTGAAGTAGGACGGATATAATAATTTATTAAGGAGACCTTAGCTCACAATGGACATCACCATTAGACAAGCCGTACTCAGGAATTTTCTTGGCAATTCACCAGATTGGTACAAGCTGGCAATTATAGCGTTTCTCATCATTAACCCGTTGGTGTTCTTTTTTATCAGTCCTTTTGTCGCCGGTTGGATGCTGGTTATTGAATTTATCTTCACGTTGGCGATGGCACTGAAATGTTATCCGTTACAGCCCGGTGGTTTACTCGCCATTCAAGCCGTCGCTATTGGGATGACCAGCCCGCATCAAGTAGCAGAAGAAATTGCCAATAACCTCGAAGTCCTGTTGCTACTGGTATTTATGGTGGCGGGCATCTACTTTATGAAACAGCTCTTGCTGTTTATTTTTACCAAACTGCTGCTGAGCATCCGCTCAAAAATCACTCTTTCCCTCGCTTTCTGTGTCGCTTCTGCCTTCCTTTCCGCCTTTTTGGATGCATTGACCGTTATCGCCGTGGTCATTAGTGTATCGGTGGGTTTTTATACTATTTATCATCATGTTGCCTCAAATCACTCAGATAATGACATCAATGATGACAGTTGGATCGACAGTCAGGAAAATCGCAAGACGCTGGAACAATTCCGTGCATTTTTACGCAGCCTGATGATGCATGCGGGTGTGGGAACGGCGCTGGGTGGCGTGATGACTATGGTGGGTGAACCGCAAAACCTGATTATCGCCAAAAGTGCCGGTTGGCATTTTGGTGATTTCTTTATGCGGATGCTGCCCGTCACCCTGCCAGTGCTGTGTTGTGGATTATTGGTTTGCATACTGGTCGAGCGTTTTAAACTGTTTGGCTATGGTGCCGCGCTACCTGAGCGTGTTCGTCAGGTCCTGACTGATTACGATAAGCAGGCCAGCGCGAAACGCAACCGTCAGGAGAAAGTGAAGCTGCTGGTTCAAGCACTGATCGGCGTTTGGCTGGTTCTTGCATTGGCGCTACATTTGGCTGAAGTGGGCTTAGTGGGATTGTCGGTCATTATTCTCGCCACTTCTTTTTGTGGCATCACCAATGAACATGCGCTGGGTAAGGCATTTCAGGAAGCGCTACCTTTCACTGCGCTGCTTACAGTGTTTTTCGCCGTAGTCGCAGTGATTATCGAACAAAGCTTATTCACTCCGATTATTCAGTTTGTTTTACAATCTTCACCCTCGGCCCAATTATCCCTGTTTTATCTGTTTAATGGCTTACTGTCTTCGGTTTCTGATAATGTCTTTGTCGGTACCGTATACATTAATGAGGCGCGGAAAGCATTTGAATTGGGCGTTATCTCTCTGCAACAGTTCGAGTTGTTGGCCGTCGCGATCAACACCGGTACTAACCTGCCGTCGGTGGCAACACCGAATGGTCAGGCCGCGTTCCTGTTCTTGCTAACCTCAGCGCTCGCTCCGCTGATTCGCCTGTCCTATGGCCGAATGGTATACATGGCTCTGCCTTATACCATAGTGATGACAGGTGTCGGCCTGCTTGGCGTGGAGTATTTATTAGTTCCAGTGACGGAGTGGATGATGCAAAGTGGCTGGATAAGTTTGCCTCATATCGCTGCGGGAGTTAGCATGACACACTGATAACTTACCTTATAGTTCGTGCCAGCCCACTATTCTCCTCGCTATTCGGGGCTAAGATGGGCTGGTAAAACAAACCAATATCTCATCCAAAGCAAAATTGATGCTTCTGGTAGCTGTCATAGGCGAGAAATAGCTGATTTTTGCCTAATTTTACCGTTGGGTAGCTGGCAGCAAAGATGAATTGGTTTACACTGCCAGTACAATTGCTTACTGCATGGAAAATAAAGATATGTTGCAATTCCTTAACCGCTGCTCTAAAGGGCGCGGTGCTTGGCTATTAATGGCCCTGACTGCACTTGTATTAGAATTGGTTGCGCTCTATTTTCAACACGTGATGCTGCTACAGCCTTGCGTAATGTGTATTTATGAACGAGCCGCATTATTCGGTATTCTTGGTGCATCATTGCTGGGTGCTATCGCGCCTAAATCCCCTTTGCGCTATCTGGCTATTTTTATCTGGATTTACAGCGCCTGGAAAGGGGTTCAGCTCGCCTGGACACACACCATGCTGCAACTGCATCCATCGCCTTTCACCACCTGCGATTTCTTTGTGAGCTTCCCTTCATGGTTGCCGCTAGATAAATGGTTCCCAGCTGTCTTTGTTGCCAGTGGTGATTGTGCAGTAAAACAGTGGGAATTCCTGTCATTGGAAATGCCGCAGTGGTTAGTCGGTATCTTTGCCGCTTACCTGTTTATCGCGATATTAGTGCTGATCAGTCAGTTTGTTAAACCGAAAAGACGCGATCTGTTTAGTCGATAGTTTTCTATTTCGATTGATAGTTTTCATTTCGGTTGATAGTTTTCATTTCGGTTGATCATTTTCACACATATCTTTATCTATTTAAGGCGCCCAGAAATGTGGCGCCTTTTTATATTCTGAACGTCGAATGATGCTAGAGATCCGCCACATTATTCATTAACGAATAATGCCACGAGCCGAGCGGCTGAAAAAAGGTTTATAAGCCAACAGTATTTGCCACTCTTTAGCCAATAACTCAATTTCATTATTCACATCAGCCACTAACTTACCTGTATGATAAATAAGCCGGTAAGCCTCTATAACCGCTTGCCGGTCACCACTATTTAGCCAATCAGCCTCAACGCCAGTTTCTCTTATACCTACGGGAACAGCACGATTTCCTTCAGCTATGACATAAGGAGGAATATCCTGCACCACACAAGCACCGGTATTGATTAATGCGTAGGTTCCTATCACACAGAATTGATGTACCGCACTGCCAGCACTGATAATGGCAAAGTCATCAACTTCAACATGCCCAGCCAAACCCACATTTGAAGCTAATGAACAGTGATTACCCACGATACAATCGTGGCCAATATGGACATGGCTCATCAGATTATTATCATTACCGATATGTGTCACCCCACCGCCCTGCAACGTACCCCGATGGATAGTGACATTTTGCTGAATCAAGTTGCGGTTGCCAATCACAACGCGAGTGCTCTCACCCTTATATTTAAGATCCTGATTAACCTCCCCGATGGAGGAAAACTGTCCAATATTATTGTCACATCCAAGCTCGGTAAGACCATTAATCACAATATGTGATTTAAGTACCGTGCCGGAACCAATAGTGACTTGAGAACCAATGTAGCAAAAGTGGCCAATTTGCACATTCGCACCAATCACCGCCCCCTTCTCAATAATTGCAGAAGCAGAAATTATCGCGGTGGCATCAATCAAGCTATTTAACTCTCCTGGTGGAGGACTCACTTACTGCTTTGTGGGTAACTTCAGTGTTGACTGAGAGACTAATCCATCCATTGGTTTAATCGGATTTACTGACAGAAAAAAGATAGGAATACGAGAATATGGCCGTCATGCTGACTCAATCGCCCATATAAAAAACCCCGGCGAATACCAGGGTTTTGAAAGGGTGCCGGTACTTTCCCGGCCGTCATGTTATGGCGTAAGCGTCCATCGTACACTCCAACGTTACACAGTCTAAGCATGACTATTGCATAACAGAGAAACACACTGGCAATTGCCCCAATACGCTTTTCTGTTAAACAACTTGTCCCGCGATCCGCTAACTGTACCTAGCTTTAACTTCACACGACTAATAATCATACAGCGTTATAATATTTCATCAAGACCAATTGAATATAATTTTCTATTTCAGAACAATCTGGATTTTTTATTTCTTGCTAACACAAAATAAATGACTGTTCTGCCCGTGATACAACTAAAAAAGGCCGCCTGATGGCAGCCTTATTTTACCAATATAATCAAATCATTATGCTTTGGTATGGGTACAAGTATACTGGCTGGCCTGCTCGCCATCGACAATAGCCAGGCGGATTGGCATTGCAGAAATATTAAGCGCAGCAATAACATGTTCTTGGTTATTTGCCTTTTGGAAGATTAATGACTCACCCTGACCTTCCGGATTAACTTTAACAAATTGAAAAACTGACTTATCAATGGTCAATTGCTGATTAGGACCATCCAATACAGCAGAAAGGTTACCACCCTCTTTCAATTCGCAATCAAGATTAATCAATGAAGCCCCAGCGGCCTGAACTTGGTGTGAAACACTACCTAAAGTAGCGGATAGGCCGATGATGACAGCGGCTAAAGTAGAATATTTCATTTTTTAAGTTTCTTGGTTAAATTTCGGCGTTAGTATGCCATATCTGACTTATTAATAGGTAGGCGTTATCTGGCCCACTGTGGTTTATTCAAGATATGGTCTTGCCAATCAATCACTTCACTCTCTCGCACAGCAATATGGCGCACCGAAATCCGCTCGCCATGCATAGCAGATTTTGAACCTGCTAATAATGGGTGCCAGTCAGGTAAATCATGGCCTTCACCAATTAAGCGATAGGCACAGGTAGGCGGTAGCCATTCGAAAGTCACTAAGTTTTCACGCGTTAATTTGATGCAATCCTCTTCTAACTCAAAGCGGCGCTCATAATTACGACATTGACAGGTTTTGAGATTAAGCTGATCGCAAGCCACATTGGTGAAATAAATTTCATCCGTGTCTTCATCAATCAGTTTATTCAAACAGCATTGACCACATCCGTCGCACAGAGATTCCCATTCGCTATCCGACATCTCAGCGAGTGTTTTTTGTTGCCAAAAAGGAAGTTGTGACATAACGGCATCCGGTGTTGTGAGTAAATATAGAGTTAAATGAGCGGGTCGTTATAGACGCTTTGGCTAGCAGATGCAAGTTTTGCCGCCTGAACAACAAGCCCAAGCGGCATATATTTAGAGTACACGGGTGCTCAACGTCTTGCCATTCAGGCCAATTTTTAGCATATCACCCGATGCCATCGGCCCGACACCTTGTGGCGTACCGGTCAAAATAATATCGCCAGGCCGTAAGGTAAAGAAACGGCTGATATAACATATTAATGGCAGAATGGGTGTAATCATATCGCGGGTGTTTCCCTGCTGACGGATCTCATCATTTATGGACAGAGATAACTCAGCCTGTTGTGCATCACCAAACTCAGCGACAGGAATAAAACCCGAAATCGGACACGAACCATCAAATGCTTTGGCCTTTTCCCACGGCTGCCCCGCTTTTTTCAACCTGGCCTGTAATTCGCGCAGGGTCAAATCCAATGCCACGCCATACCCAGCAATAGCACGAGCCGCTCTGTCTTCATTCGCTTGCTTTAACGGTGTACCGATCAAAACGGCTAATTCTACCTCATGATGAACAGCACCGAACTCTTTCGGGATAGCAACCGGTTGGCGAATATCACACAATGCCGTTTCAGGCTTTATGAACAGCACAGGCTCGACTGAGGTGATACTGCCCATTTCTTTAATATGTTCGGCATAGTTACTGCCTACGCAAACCACTTTATTGACTGGAAAATCCAGCAAAGCCCCTTGCCAGTCTCTATGTTGATACATACTGCCTCTCCTGATTACATCCTGATAGACACTACCCGTGGCCAAATACGCTGTTCTACTGCTCATATTGGCCGCAGGCTTTATTGACTAATGCTATCTGCCATCATACCAATGCTGATAGCAAAATAGTAAGAACGGTTCCAGTGCATAATGGTTCGGAAATTATCATAAACCAGAAACGCACGCCCTTGCACATCATCAGGCACGATCACCCAGGCGCGCAAGTCAGGGTCAGCCACACTGCCCTTGGGGGCAACACCGAGTTGCTGCCATTGGGCCACGGTCTTGGCCTGGCTGTCTTTCAGGCCAGCAAGTGCGACATTGAAGCCATCAGGCAACTGTGCTTCTTGCCCCCAACCGATCCCCGGTTTCCACCCCTCAGTAGACAAATAGTTAGCAGTAGAAGCAAACACATCATCAATATTATTCCAAATATCGACTTTGCCATCACCATCACCGTCAGCACCATAGGTCAAAAAAGAACTTGGCATAAACTGGCTTTGCCCCATAGCACCAGCCCAAGATCCTTTTAATTGTGGGTCTTCAACCCGACCTTGTTGAATAATCTTCAATGCGGCGATCAACTCTTTGGTGAAAAACGCCTCGCGCCGCCCTTCAAATGCCAAGGTTGATAAAGCCGAAATGACATCTTCTTTACCTTGAATCTTACCGAAACCACTTTCCATTCCCCACAGCGCCACAATATAGCGTTCAGGTACCCCATAGCGTGCAGTCACTTGTGATAATTGGGGTTGGTAGCGCTGATAAATCTCTTTACCCTGCGCTATTTTGCCTGGCGTCAAAACTTTGGCGAGGTAATCATCCAGTGTGACCTTTTTTTCTAACTGGTTTCGATCTGATTGGATAACCCGGTCAACAAAATGAATATTGGCGAAAGCAACCGCCAAAGTCGCCTCACTGATTCCCTGAGCTCGCGCCTGGGCTTTCAATTGTTCAACATAGGCAGGAAACTGCGCCGGATCGCGCCCCTGTTCGGATAACATTTTTTTGCTGTTGTTATTGCTGGCAAGGGCTGGGGTTGGTGCTGCTTGTGGTGCAGCAACCGGTGTTTGAATTGGCGCGGCTGTGTTCTTATTAGCACACCCCAAAGATATAACAGCCGCAAAAGCGACTGTAATCATTGACAATTTCATCGACGTGTTCCTTTATAAAGCCACAAACCGTGAGGGAACTAAGCTTTCGTTTCACCCAAATGCATTTTTAATAAGCTTTCTGGCGGCGGCGGAACTTGTAGATAAAAACCCTGCTCAACGAGTGCACTTTTCACTTTTTCGATATCCGCTGTGGCTAAGCTCTTGCGCTCATTAAGTGAAAGCAACATCGCAAATTGGGGTTTACCAAAACTGGCGAGTAACTCAGCCGGCACGCGTGAGAAATCGTCTTTCTTTTCAATATAAAGGTAGGTTTGATCCCGTTTCGGGCTTCTGTAGATAGCACAAAGCATGTTTTGGACTCTAGTCGATAAATTCAATAGTCATAGCTGGCGATTATAACACGCCAGCCTATATCACCTATCCGAGATATCAATAGACGGGAATATCAATGCCAATACTGGCAGCACAAGGGTCGTGAACTAAATAGGAATTCTTAGTATTGTCCACACGCGGGCGTTGTTGAGATTCCTGCTGTTGGCATTTCACCTGTTTTTCCTTTTCATTCCTCGCCGCCTCAGCGTCCTTTCGCGCTTTCTCCTCGTCCAGTTGACGTTGCCATGATTGGGCATCAAGGCCCGACGCCCCCAATGCTTTTCGTTTTTCAAGATAATCCGTAGAAATCTTACTATCTTTTGGAATTTCAGCGTGATAGCTAAAATCAGCCCCGACTTGCAATGGCGTTGATATGGCAATAACACCGATAAATGATAGTGGGATGAAACTCCTTTTCATCATTGATTTCCTTTAGATTAATGAATGTAGAAATCGGAAAATATCATAAAATGATTATCATTCTCAATATTATATAACTAAAAATAGTGGTCGTGCGCCTAATTTATAGGCAAAAAATAAAATCCTTCAAATTTGTGACTCATTTCTGCTTTATCAATGCATGGCTCAGATTGACAAAGTATTGAGTGAGATTTCTCCGAAATAATATTACGAGGTATTTCACTCATCGGATAATAGCCACATTACCCCCTCTTATTTCTTCATCTTAAAAACGATAATAACGGATAAGAAGCCAATCTGACTGTTGAAAAAATAAACAACACAATCATGACAGTGATATTAACCAAATATAGACAAACCGGGGCTAGCGAATAAGGAGAAGTTATGCTGTAATTTCCTACAAGATTGGCATCATTTGGATGTTAGGATTCAATATATTGATACGGATAGATTTATTTTTATATTACCTATAACATGCTTGGGAAGATCAGAATATTGTACCCCGAATGAAATTCCGGGGATTAAACGCAGCTGAAACTGAGTCAGGATAGATGTCACAATCGCCAATTGAGTTAAAAGGCAGTAGTTTTACCCTATCGGTCATTCATTTACATGATTCACGACCGGAGGTAATCCGTCAGGCATTACAGGAAAAGGTAGATCAAGCACCCGCTTTCCTGAAAAACGCCCCTGTTGTGATTAACGTTGCAACGTTACCTAACGGTGCTAACTGGAAAGATCTCCAACAGGCTGTCACTTCAGCGGGTCTGCGTATTGTTGGCATCAGTGGTTGTCAGGATGAACGTCAAAAACGTGCGATAGCACGAGCTGGTTTGCCATTACTGAGCGAAGGTAAAGGTCAGAAAATGGCACCAGAGCCGGTTGTTAGTCCGCCGGAAAATGTTCCTACCAAGACACGAATTATCAACACGCCTGTCCGTTCTGGCCAACAGATTTATGCCCGTAATTGTGATTTGATTGTTATCAGCAGTGTCAGTGCTGGAGCTGAATTAATTGCCGACGGCAATATTCATATCTATGGAATGATGCGCGGTCGTGCGCTAGCAGGCGCATCAGGTGATGCGCAGTGCCAGATTTTTTGCACGCATCTGGGTGCTGAACTAGTCTCTATCGCAGGGCAGTACTGGTTGAGTGATCAAATCCCCAGTGATTATTTTGGTCAAGCTGCGCGTTTGCATTTGCTGGATAACGCATTAACTATACAACCTTTAAATTAAGCCCTTTTGACAAGGAATCCATTTCATGGCACGCATTATTGTTGTTACATCGGGTAAAGGGGGCGTTGGCAAGACCACATCAAGCGCGGCTATCGCAACCGGCTTGGCCCAAAAAGGTAAAAAAACCGTTGTTATCGATTTTGATATCGGACTACGGAATCTAGACTTGATTATGGGTTGTGAACGCCGGGTAGTTTACGATTTTGTTAATGTGATTCAAGGTGACGCCACATTGAATCAGGCATTAATAAAAGATAAGCGCACGGATAATTTGTATATTCTGCCCGCTTCTCAGACCCGTGACAAAGACGCTCTGACCAAAGAGGGTGTCGAAAAGATTTTAAACGATCTTGGCGAAATGAATTTTGAGTTTGTCGTGTGTGACTCACCTGCCGGTATCGAAAGCGGTGCGTTGATGGCACTGTATTTTGCTGACGAAGCAGTCATCACGACCAACCCTGAAGTTTCTTCAGTTCGTGACTCAGACCGTATTCTCGGGATATTGTCATCCAAGTCACGCCGAGCTGAGAATGGTCAGGAACCAATTAAAGAACATCTGCTGTTGACTCGCTACAACCCAGGGCGTGTTAATCGCGGCGATATGCTTAGCATGGAAGATGTCCTTGATATTCTGAGGATACCACTGGTTGGCGTTATTCCAGAAGATCAGTCTGTATTGCGCGCCTCGAACCAAGGCGAGCCTGTGATTCTGGACAAAGAGTCAGATGCCGGTAAAGCTTATGACGATACCGTTGACCGTTTGCTAGGAGAAGAACGTCCCTTCCGCTTCATTGAAGAAGAGAAGAAGGGCTTCCTGAAACGCCTTTTTGGGGGATAAACCATGGCTTTGTTAGACTTTTTTCTGTCCCGCAAAAAACCGACAGCCAATATAGCCAAGGAACGGCTGCAAATTATCGTCGCTGAGCGTCGTCGTGGGGACAGTGAGCCCCATTATTTGCCTGACTTGAAACGCGATATTTTGGCGGTTATTTGTAAATACATTCAGATTGACCCGGAAATGCTGCATGTGCAATTTGAGCAGAAAGGGGATGATATTTCGGTGCTTGAACTTAACGTGACATTACCGGAAACGGAAGAAACGCCTAAATGATTTCTTCGCAATAACTACCCCCTGTATTTATTTACAGGGGGTAATTCTTTTTTATAAACTGTATATATATCCAGGTTTATACTCGTTATATATACGCCCGCCAAAACAAGAAAATTCTTAACTCTTATTTCTGCTATTAATATTGCTGTAAAATATCAGTCAATTCCGTAGCCAATAAATCCCCACGCCAGCCACTTAATAATTCAGGTTGAGTTTCTGTCGACTTCAATTTCCAATGCCAACTGAGTAATTGGTTTATTTGGCGGCGTGACGCCAACAATTCGCTACTTAACCCACTGCGTTCACTGACCGACACAATAAGTGCTTTAATATCTTTAAAGACTTTTTTGTAACCAGGCTGATCAATCAGATTGATAACCGGTGGTGGCAACTGGTCCTCAGGAACAGCATTACCTTCCGCTACCAACGCCAGTAAAGTGCGGCCATGATAGCGGATCTCTTGCCCACTTAAGCCCAGAGAGTCAAGCTCACCCAGCGAGGTTGGCTGATAACGGGCAACTTGCCACAGATTCTCTTCGCGAACCACAAAGTTCACCGCCAGGTCACGTTCGCGAGCCTGACGTAAGCGCCATGACGCCAATTTTTGCAGACAAGCCAACTGATGGCCACGCAACTGCCAGGCATTGGTGATTTCACGGTAGGCTAATTCGGGATCGAGTGTTTCACTACGGCGGCGACACAACAGCTCACATTCGTCTTTAGCGGCGTCCATACGTCCTGCTGCTTCGGTCGCTGCAACTAATTTAGTCGCTAACGGTAATAGGTAAAATACGTCAGCAGCCGCATAATCACACTGTTTTTCACTCAGAGGACGAGCAATCCAATCCGTGCGAGATTCGCTTTTATCTAATTCGACGCCTTCAAATTCATTCACCAACATGGCGAAACCGCAAGATAACGAGCGGCCAGAAAATGCCGCCAACACCTGAGTATCAATCATCGGTGTAGGCATCAGTTCAAAAGCATTCAAAAACACTTCGAGATCTTCACTCCCGGCATGTAGGTACTTCACTACATTTAAATCTTGCAACAACTCACGGAAAGGCTGCCACTGCGTGATGGGCAAAGGATCAATCAGCGAAAGTTGTTCACCATCATACAGTTGAATCAGGCCCAACTGAGGGTAGTAGGTGCGGGTTCTGACAAACTCTGTATCCAGCGCAACATGGGCATGTGTTCGGGCTTGTTCGCAGACCTGCTGCAACGCACTGTCGGTCGTGATCAACTGATAATTCAAAACGTGATTCTCTATTAGTCGTTAGTTCTATGGCAAACACAACAACGCCGGTGATAACCGGCGTTGTTGATGATGATTGGGTGACTCCATCGTTAAGCTATGCTGCGTTTTGCTCGCTAGTCTTAGCTTTAATCTGATCGTCACGCAGTTCCCTGCGCAAAATTTTGCCAACATTCGATTTTGGCAATTCGTCACGGAACTCTACTATTTTCGGTACTTTATACCCTGTTAGGTAGCGGCGGCAATGGGTTAGCAGCTCTTCCTGCGTCAATGAGGCATCTTTTTTTACCACAAACAATTTTACTGTCTCACCGGAAACCTCATTAGGCACCCCTACAGCGGCAGACTCCAGTACTTTCGCATGTAACGCCACCACATCTTCAATCTCGTTGGGGTAGACGTTAAAACCTGAAACCAGAATCATATCCTTTTTACGATCAACGATGCGCAAGAAGCCTTGTTCATCTAGCGTCGCAATATCACCGGTTGCCAGCCATCCGTCTTTTAATACTTCATCTGTCGCTTCAGGGCGTTGCCAATAGCCTAACATAACTTGCGGCCCGCGCACCCACAGTTCGCCCGGCTCCCCCATAGCAACATCGTTGCCTTCATCATCCACTAACCGAACATCGGTAGAAGGCACGGGTAAACCAATACTGCCACTGTAATGTTTCAAATCATAAGGGTTACCAGTGACTAACGGCGAACACTCCGTCAAACCATAACCTTCCAGTAAATGTTTCCCAGTCAGTTTTTCCCATTTTTCGGCCACCGCTTTCTGCACTGGCATCCCACCACCAACAGAAAGGCGTAATGTCGAGAAATCTAATTTGGTAAATTCTTCATTATTTAACAACGCATTAAATAACGTATTGACCCCCGTCATCGCCGTGAAGGGATAGCGACTGAGCTCTTTGACCATTCCTGGAATATCACGCGGGTTGGTTATCAATAAACTGCGCCCGCCTAACTCGATAAATAACAGGCAGTTCATGGTCAAAGCAAATATATGATAGAGAGGCAGAGCCGTCACGACCAACTCGTGACCTGGCTGCAGCAATGGCGCGTAGGCAGCCTTAGCCTGTTCCAGATTCGATTGCATGTTACGGTGAGTTAACATCGCCCCTTTCGCCACGCCAGTAGTACCGCCGGTATACTGCAAGAACGCCATATCTGTATTGATGACATCCGGCTTCACATACTGCATCCGCCGGCCTTTTTGTAAGGCAGTGCGAAATGAAATAGCATCAGGCAAATAGTATTTCGGTACCAAGCGCTTAATATATTTCACTACAAAATTAACCAGTGTCCCTTTCGCGGTCGACAATTGGTCGCCCATCCGAGTCAAAATGACGTGTTTGACCTGGGTCTTAAATACGATTTTTTCCAATGTATGAGCAAAGTTGGAAACAATAACAATGGCCGCAGCGCCGCTATCATTAAGCTGGTGTTCTAATTCTCGCGGGGTATACAAGGGGTTAACATTCACCACAACCATACCGGCGCGCAGAATACCAAACAAAGCGATAGGATATTGCAGCAGGTTAGGCATCATCAATGCGACGCGGTCGCCTTTTTGTAACCCCAGGCCTTGCTGTAAATAGGCGGCGAAAGCACGGCTACGCTCTTCCAGCTTACGGAAGGTCATCACCTCCCCCATATTGATGAATGCAGGTTGGTCCGCATAACGTAATGCAGCGTTCTCAAACATTTCCACCAAAGAAGAATAGCGATCCGGGTCAATTTCTGCGGGGACATCTGCCGGATACCGCTTTAGCCATACTTTTTCCAAGGTAGTACTCCTGAAATTATTATTAGTCGCCCAAATAGGGAGGCAAACTTATTTACACCAGAACTTTAACAATATTTTAACTCAGCTTACCAGTTTGCTTTTAAACAATTTTGAGGTTGGGATATACATCACTATTTTCTGGCGTTGAAATCATAGAAATAATCAAGCTGAAAAATAAATCTCAGTAAAATCAACATACTATTTTAATTTAATAATGTTAAATAGTATAAGCTTTTGATTATAAAATCTTTTACTCAAATTCCATGTGGGATAGAGACAAAAAGGGCGCTGAATTCAGCGCCCTTTTGTTAAATCCACTTCCACGTAGGTAACCGGCCCACTACTCCGTAACGATAGTTTGTATCGGTGCTGGCCCCGGATTGTACCAACCGCCCCATCCTGGCCCCCACATGCCAGGGTGACGATAACCCCAAGGGTCCATCATGGGTGGCATTAACACTTGCTGCTCAATATGCCAACGCTTGTAACCCGTAGCATTCATTACCACGAAATCATAAGGTGTCTGACCAATTTTACCCGCTTCAACACCGGTAATTGGCCCAACAACAGTGACAAGATGCCCACGGAAATCGACCGGTTCCAGGAAGCCATTCACATAAGCAATAACACGCCCTTGTGAAGGTTCACCCAAAATAGGTCTGGCTCCGGAATCTAACGGTACGCTAGCAATTTCAAGCCGGGTGCGCCGAGCCTCGTTGGTGACATTAATAACAGTTCCACCAAAACGTGCTTCCTGACCAATAAAGACCTTGGGATCAGTCCGAACCAAGTTAAGATTTTGCTGCGGTGTCGCGGTTGTTCCCTGAATCGCTGGCGGGATCGTGACACAACCGGAAAGTAACAAAGCGCCCAATCCTAACCAGCCACACTTCCATTTACGGCTCTTGTTCTGGGTAGATTGAGTTGTTGACGTCATTATCGCCATAACCTGAGGCTCCTTATCATATCTCTATCTTGATATTTTAGACTCTAAACAGCATGACAAGTTGCTATATTCTTAATCCTTCAAATTACAGCAGCAACGAGAAATTCTAGCGGCCAGGAAGTTTTTTCCAGGTCACTTCATTGCGCAGATACACCGGCTCGGCATTCTCCACATTGACGACCTGCCCATTCACCCATGATGATAATGCCAGCGGCAACATATCTTCAGCATGGGGTAAGGTTATTTCACCGTCAACCAGCACTACACCACTGCCGCTAATCAGATCAGGATAAGTCTGCCAACCCGTGCCGACCGTTGACCAAGTGCCACTCAATGAGTGTGCGTGCTCCAGCGCTTGTGCCGGTGTCATCACCGCTTCACTCGCGTCGCCGAGCCACACCCCTTCGTCGTTGCGCTCGAATTCGCCCCAATACACTTCGCCCATTCGAGCATCTATTGCCGCTAAAACGCGAGATGCTCCCGTCAGGCGAAACGCCCCCTGAGCCATGGTTTGCAAGGTAGAAATACCGATCATTGGCAAATCAGCGCCCAATGCCAGCCCTTGGCCAATGCCGATGCCAATTCTTACACCGGTAAAACTGCCGGGGCCACGACCAAAGGCCAGTGCATCGAGTTGTTGCAGAGACAAGCCCGACTCAGCCAACACTTGCTGTACCATCGGTAAAATTCGTTGGGTATGTTCTCGTGGGCAAAGCTCAAATAAAGCCTGAACCTCACCGTTGTTCCAGAGTGCGACAGAACAAGCTTCTGTTGCGGTATCGATCGCTAAAATTCGCGTGGACATGCCAACCTCGGCAGGAAAAGAAGATAAATTCAACACAGGGCGCGCATGATAGCACACCCCTCCTCGCTTTTCCCTCAATCGCGCTGCTTGAGAAAAGCGATAGCTTTCGCTAAATCACGGGTACGGGGCGCGGGGGGTAAGCTATTGAGGAACATCGCGCCATAAGGACGCATTACCAGGCGGTTATCACAGATAACCAGCACGCCGCGATCATCAATATCACGAATCAAACGCCCGACACCTTGCTTGAGCGTAATCACTGCATCGGGTAATTGCACATCATTAAACGGATCGCCGCCACGCAAGCGGCAATCTTCAATGCGCGCTTTCAACAAAGGGTCATCCGGCGAGGTAAATGGCAGTTTGTCGATGATAACGCAGGATAAAGCATCACCCCGCACATCCACCCCTTCCCAAAAGCTGCTGGTCGCCACCAAAAGCGCATTGCCCGCTGCCACAAATTGCGCCAGAAGCTGCCCTTTGCTGGTTTCCCCTTGCACCAATACCGGCAATGTCATGCTGGCCCGGAACTCTTCAGCCAGGCCGCGCATCATCTGGTGCGAGGTACACAGGAAGAAACAGCGTCCTTTATTGGCATCAATCAAGGGTTTTAGCATCACGGCCAGTTTACGCGCCGCCCCCGGTTCATTTGCGGAAGGCAGATTGCGCGGCACGCACAGCAATGCTTGATTAGCGTAATCAAACGGGCTGGGTAGCAGCAATGTCTTGGCATTGGTCAACCCTAGTCGGGAGGTGAAATGCTCCAACTGATCATTCACCGACAGTGTGGCGGAAGTGAAAATCCAGGTGCCGGGTTTTTCTTCGATTAACTCGCGAAAGCGGTCAGAAACTGAGAGTGGCGTTAGCGCCAGAACAAAATGCCGTGAGTTACACTCATACCAATAACTATAACCGGGCATGGAGACATCTTTTAATCGTTTCAGGCGGTTGCGATACACCGTAGCGCGTTCAAAGGCCGCATCCAGCATGGCGCTGCGCCCCAGAGACAATTTCATGACGTCGTAGCACAGTTCCAGTGCATCATCGAGCAACAGCAACGCCCGCTGAATGGCGGGTTGCTCCATCACATCGCGCAGATTACCGCGATAGCCGGGATCCCCCAGAACCAAACGAAAATCTTGCGTGCTTTGTGTCAGGCGGTCAGCACTTTTTTGTAATTGTGCTGAATCACGCACTTCAGTGCGATAGGCAATAATAATGTCTTTTGCCAAATCCATCAGTTGCCTGCTGGTCAGTTGCTGACCGAAATATTGGCTGGCAATATCAGGTATCTGATGGGCTTCATCGAAAATCATTACATCGGCAGTGGGGATAAGTTCTGCAAACCCGCTCTCTTTCACCACCATATCCGCCAGGAATAGATGGTGGTTAACCACCACCACATCAGCATCCATCGCCCGGCGGCGGGCTTTGACCACAAAACAATCTTTGTACAACGGGCAATCACTACCCAGACAGTTGTCATTGGTGCTGGTGACTAGCGGCCAGACAAAACTGTCTTCTGCCACTTCACCACAGGTACTGATATCCCCGTCTACGGTTTCTGCTGACCAGCCGCGCAGTCGAACTAGATCCACTAATGTATCACTGGCAAGTTCGCCACCCGCCAGAGATTGCTGTTCCAGTCGCTCCAGACACAGGTAGTTCGAACGGCCTTTGAGTAACGCCAACTTTCCTTTGTATTTTAGGGCAGTCGCGACAGTAGGCAGGTCGCGGGAATAGAGCTGATCCTGTAATGCTTTGGAGCCAGTGGAGATAATGACTTTGCAATCAGCCCGTAAGGCGGGTGCCAAATAAGCAAATGTTTTACCCGTACCAGTACCGGCCTCAACCACCAGTTGTTGTTTAGCATCAATGGATTCGCTGATTGCCGCAGCCATCTGGCGCTGGGACTCACGGGGATTAAAACCTGTAATGGCCTGTGCTAATGCACCATCTGTTGCAAAATCGTCTGTCACGCTTTCTCTTCCGGGCGAAATCAGCGGTGATTATGCCAAGCCTGACGCCTTACGACCACACATTCTCGCGGCGAGCTATGTTACTCTAATGGGATAACTGACATTGACATTCACACAAGGGAGTGAAAATGAGTATTGAACGCATTAATCCAGAAAAACGCTGGTCAGACGCAGTGGTATTTAACAACACTATCTATTACACCAGCGTACCGGAAAATTTGGATGCAGACGCCACGGCACAGACGGCAAATACCCTGGCAGCGATTGATATGATATTGAATCAGCTTGGTTCAGATAAAAGCCGTATTTTGGATGCCACTATTTTTCTGGCTGATAAAGCCGACTTCGCGGCGATGAATGCGGCGTGGGATGCCTGGGTGGTTGATGGCAGTGCACCTGTACGCTGCACCGTCGAAGCCAAGCTAATGAATCCAAAGTATAAAGTTGAAATCAAAATTATTGCGGCTATTTGATTAGCAGCCAAATTTCCTTGGCTTGTCTCAGACTAATCACAACGTGAATAGGCGGGGAAATGTGCCGAATGGGTCGTAGCGGCGTAAGCCGCCGGAGCGCCCATCGGTGCAGTCGCCCCGCCAGACTCCAGATTAGGATAGCTTTATCATTACCATCCCAGCCAGTAACAAGATCAGACCAATCCAGCCTTTATAGTTCAGGCGCTGATTAAATAAGATCCAACCGGCTGCTACAGTGGCGGCGATACCGAACCCGCCCCATAAAGCATAAGCCACTGACAACTCAATACCTTTTACCGCTTGGGCCAGCGCACTGAATGCCCCTAATACTGACAACAGCGATAATATGCCCAGCCATACCCGGCGAAAACCATCTGACATTTTCAGCAAGATATTGGCGATGATTTCCAGGATGACAGCCAAAATCAGAAACGCGATATGATAAAACTCAAGCTGTTGCATGATGCTCACCTGAATTTCGGTTCGGACTGTTTGGTTTCTTCGGCTTACGAGTCCCTGATTTCACTAACATTATGCCACCGACCAAGGTGACTAAACCGGCAATTTTCAGTGGCGACAAGCTTTCATCAAACCACAACACACTGAAGACTGTGATAATCAAGATACCAATCCCTTCCCACAGAGCATAGGCCACACCTAAGGCCACTTTCTTCACTGCCAGCGCCAGCATGATATAAGAGCCCGTTATCATAAAATACATCACGATATGCCCGGTCAGTTCACCACTGACACTGGCGTATTTCATTGATAACGTGCCGATAATTTCTGCAACAATCGCTAAACCTAAAAATATCCAATAAATCATTTTTCTTCTCCTAACACGCATAAACGCACGCTAAGGTCTATTTGTTACGGTTATCCTCACTCGGCACCCTATTCACAGGGAATAGACGTGCGCAGGCCGTAAGAAATAGAAACTCACTTGGCGTATAAATTTTGTTAAATTTATTAACTACGGAAGAAGAACGACGCTACAGCTCGCTGCACCAGTGATGCTCACTGGCCAGAATGGCAGACAGGAAGAGTTGACAGGTAGAAGGTTTGAAAGTAATTCCATTAATTTTCATCATAATATATCTCTTTTTTTTAGCCACACGCGGTTTAGCTACATTCTTGTATGCAAAACTTAGTGTGATACGCCTAAAACCCTCATCAAATTGGAATAATTAACTGCTGTATTTTTACCACAGTCAATTTTATAAAGCAAACCATCAATTTGGTAAATAGTTTATAAAAAGAGATTACAAAATAATAAGTTAGTGATTCTAAAAAAACAAAACCCCTGCATTGCAGAGGTTTTATTGTGGGCAACGAATGCCTGTATCTCCCATCAGTTCAGGAGGTTAGAGTAACTTATGCGGTAGCGCCCGCAACAGCTTGTTTAGCTAATTCAGTAATGCGAGCGTAGTCACCTTTTTCCAAGGCATCAGCAGGAACTAACCATGACCCGCCGATACACAACACGCTTTTCAGCGCCAGGTAATCACGATAGTTATTCGGTGTGATACCGCCAGTTGGGCAGAAACGCACTTGAGAGAATGGGCCACCAATGGCTTGCAAGGCTTTCACGCCGCCGTTAGCTTCTGCCGGGAAGAATTTAAACTCACGCAGGCCATAACTCATGCCCAGCATCAGTTCTGAAACCGTGCTGATCCCTGGGATCAACGGAATAGAGCCTTCAGTCGCTGCTTTGAGAAGTTCATCTGTCAGCCCCGGGCTAATAGCAAATTGAGCACCAGCCTCAACCACGTCAGCCAATTGCTGCGGATTAAGAACAGTCCCCGCGCCAACTATCGCTTCAGGCACTTCTTTAGCAATAGCGCGGATAGCCTCAACAGCACAAGGGGTGCGCAACGTCACTTCCAGCACCCGAACACCACCAGCCACCAGGGCTTTTGCTAATGGTACCGCTTGCTCGAGCTTATTAATCACGATCACCGGGACAACTGGGCCTGCGGTCATGATTTGTTCTGCGCTCGTTTTCCAGCTTTTCATCAGTTGTTATCTCCACTTATGCCGATTGGCATGTACTCACCCGAAGGTGTTAGTTGAAATATGGCAGGCAGAACATGCATTCCTGCTTCTGCCTGCCATAAAGAATCACAATGCGAGCCAGCTAACGGCTCTTTATTATATTTATTCGAACTCATTCCATGAACGACCATCACGAGTGATCATGGCGACAGATGCTACTGGCCCCCATGTCCCGGATTGGTAAGGCTTAGGTGCTTCATTATCAGCAGCCCATGCATCCATGATGGAATCGACCCACTTCCAGGCTTCTTCTACCTCGTCACGGCGTACAAACAGCGCCTGAATACCGCGCATCGTCTCTAACAGCAGACGTTCATAAGCATCAGCCATATGCTGTTCGTTAAAGGTTTTGGTGAAGCTAAGGTCAAGTTTGGTGGTTTGTAAGCGGTGCTTGTGCTCCAGACCTGGCACTTTATTCAGCACTTCAATTTCGATGCCTTCATCTGGTTGCAGACGAATGGTCAGCTTATTTTGTGGCAGTTGCTGATAAGATTCACGGAACAGGTTCAGCGCAGGGTTTTTAAAGTACACCACCACTTCAGAACATTTGGTCGGCAGGCGTTTACCGGTTCTCAGATAGAACGGCACACCGGCCCAGCGCCAGTCATCAATATCCACACGAATAGACACGAACGTTTCGGTATTACTGCTCTTATTCGCCCCTTCTTCTTCCAGATAGCCAGGCACTTTATTACCTTGCACAAATCCAGCGGTGTACTGACCACGTACTGTGGTTTCACGCACATTGGTGTGATCGATACGGCGCAGAGAGCGTAGTACTTTCACTTTTTCATCACGAATACGGTCAGTACTCAAATCTGCTGGCGGTGACATGGCAATCATAGTCAGAATTTGCAGCAAATGGTTTTGAATCATATCGCGCATCTGACCGGCCTGATCAAAATAGCCCCAGCGCCCTTCGATCCCCACTTCTTCTGCCACGGTTATCTGCACATGGTCAATCGTGCGGTTATCCCAGTTGGATGCGAACAGTGAGTTAGCAAAACGTAAAGCCAACAAGTTCAGCACGGTTTCTTTACCGAGATAATGGTCGATGCGGTAAACCTGACACTCGTTGAAATATTCGGCAACCTGATCGTTAATCACCCTTGAGGACGCTAAATCTTTCCCCAATGGTTTTTCCATTACCACCCGCGCAGGCTCTTTATTCAGCCCTGCCTCACCCAAGCCTTTGCAGATTGCACCAAAA
Organism: Yersinia sp. 22-579; assembly: GCF_030433455.1. Taxonomy (NCBI): domain Bacteria; kingdom Pseudomonadati; phylum Pseudomonadota; class Gammaproteobacteria; order Enterobacterales; family Yersiniaceae; genus Yersinia; species Yersinia sp. 22-579. The sequence goes on from NZ_JAUJTZ010000019.1 coordinate 53,616, forward strand.
GTATTAGGTGGCATGGCAAAATAATTGATAGTTATGCGGTTTTTCTGATCCAACATTTTGCCCAATTTGGCAAAGTGTTTGCTGTCATTGACATCTAAATTACAGAAGTCGAGACGAGAACTGAGTTTTTGCCACAATTCATCATCCAGCTTCTCTTTCATAAAGGTATCGAGGGCTTCCTTTACCACGGCTGTGTACGCGTCTTTATCCCAGTCGGCACGGCCTACGCCGATAATCCGAGTATCTGGGTGGATGTGACCCGCTTTCTCTAATTGGTAAAGGGAAGGCAACAGTTTCCGGCGAGCCAAGTCTCCCTTAGCGCCGAAAATCACCAGATCACACGCCTGGGCTGCCTGGGCTGTATTAGTTACCGCCATGTTATTCTCCTCGTTGCAGGATATTTGTAATTTTCTTACATTACTAATGTACTCTCTTTGACTATAGCCAGTAAACCCAGATAAAAGCGGGTCAAAAAAGGTCAAAAAACACGCGATAGAGTGGCAAGCCGCGTCAAATCTGGCGGTACAACTTTAAAATGTAATTTTATGACGGTTTTGACAACTATTTACCATTATGAAAATTAGACACAGGTCATATTCTGGTGAAAAAGAGTCACTTCTTACCAGATGCCTCTGCCAACGGGTCCCAGCTCGTAGTATATTTTCATTAAACCGGCATAGATTTCTCCTTTAAATGAAATCGGTAAAACCCATGGGTGATTCTCGATATATGAATACGCTGGAAAATATCCAAAATAATCTGGACCTCCTGAGCAAATCGGAACGGAAAGTCGCCGAGGTCATCCTCGCCTCCCCACAAACGGCCATCCACTCAAGTATTGCCACCCTCGCCAAATTGGCGAACGTGAGCGAACCCACCGTAAACCGCTTTTGCCGTCGATTAGACACCAAAGGTTTTCCTGATTTTAAACTTCATTTGGCACAAAGTCTGGCTAATGGCACACCTTATGTGAATCGAAATGTTGAAGAGGATGATAGTGTATCCGCTTACACGGGGAAAATATTCGAATCGACCATGGCTAGCTTGGATATGGTGAAGAATAATTTAGACATTGCAGCCATTAATCGAGCAGTAGATTTATTGACGCAAGCGAAGAAGATTTCGTTCTTCGGCCTTGGCGCGTCTGCTGCCGTGGCCCATGACGCGATGAATAAATTCTTCCGCTTCAATATCCCGGTGATTTATTTCGATGATATCGTTATGCAACGTATGAGTTGTATGAATTCCAGTGAAGGTGATGTCGTAGTATTGATCTCCCATACTGGGCGGACAAAAAGCCTGGTAGAGTTGGCTCACTTAGCTCGTGAAAACGATGCCACTGTGATTGCCATTACCTCGCGCGATACTCCGCTAGCCCACGAAGCAACATTACCGCTGCTGCTGGATGTGCCGGAAGATACTGATATGTATATGCCGATGGTGTCACGGATTGCTCAATTGACCTTAATTGATGTGTTAGCCACCGGATTTACGCTGCGTCGCGGTGCGAAATTCAGAGATAACCTGAAACGGGTCAAAGATGCATTGAAAGAATCGCGTTTCGATAAAGGTTCAGCGCGTATCAATAGCGGTGAATAACGTTCATGAATCCATAAGCAGAATTCAAACTCGCTTTGTTTTGTGCTAACGCAGCTTCTGTAGTGATAATCTGACATATTATTGGCACATAATTTTCACCATGGCTCCGGTAAATATTATCTGAGTCGATAAGTTAAGATAGCTTGAGTACTTTTTACTATCGGATTTATTATCCGCTGTTTTAACAACACCATGCTTCACCAGTCAACGGAGTAAGAGATGTCCAGACGGCTTAGAAGGACCAAAATTGTTACTACACTGGGGCCAGCTACTGACCGCGACAATAATCTGGAAAAGGTTATTGCAGCAGGTGCTAACGTAGTCCGCATGAATTTTTCCCACGGTAGCGCTGAAGATCATATAAAACGAGCCAATGACGTTCGTAAAATAGCAGCCAAATTGGGCCGACATGTAGCGATTCTTGGCGATCTACAAGGTCCTAAAATCCGTGTATCAACCTTTAAAGAAGGCAAAGTATTCCTTAATATTGGTGATAAATTCCTGCTAGACGCCAATATGGCCAAAGGTGAAGGCGATAAGGAAAAAGTCGGTATCGATTATAAAGGGCTACCTGCTGATGTGGTTCCCGGTGATATCTTGTTGCTGGACGATGGCCGTGTGCAGTTGAAGGTTATTGAAGTTCAGGGCATGAAAGTGTTCACTGAAGTGACTGTCGGCGGCCCGCTCTCCAATAACAAAGGGATTAACAAGTTAGGTGGTGGCCTGTCAGCCGAAGCATTAACCGAAAAAGATAAAGCCGATATCCTCACCGCCGCCAAGATTGGCGTGGACTACCTAGCTGTTTCTTTCCCACGTACCGGTGAAGATTTGAATTATGCCCGTCGTCTGGCGCGTGATGCTGGTTGCAATGCACAAATTGTGGCTAAAGTTGAGCGTGCTGAGGCTGTGGCAACCGATGAAGCTATGGATGATATCATTCTGGCCTCTGATGTGGTGATGGTAGCTCGTGGTGATTTGGGTGTTGAGATTGGTGACCCTGAGTTGGTCGGTATTCAGAAAAAACTGATCCGCCGCGCTCGTCAGCTAAACCGTGCGGTGATCACTGCGACTCAGATGATGGAGTCGATGATAACCAACCCAATGCCAACCCGTGCTGAAGTGATGGACGTGGCTAACGCAGTGCTAGATGGTACCGATGCGGTGATGTTATCAGCTGAAACAGCTGCAGGTCAGTATCCGGCTGAAACTGTTGCTGCAATGGCTCGCGTTTGCCTGGGTGCAGAAAAAATCCCTAGTATTAATGTGTCAAAACATCGCCTGGATACACAATTCGACAATATCGAAGAAGCTATCGCGATGTCGACCATGTATGCGGCAAACCATCTGAAAGGTATCACGGCAATTATTGCCATGACCGAGTCGGGCCGTACTGCATTGATGATGTCCCGTATCAGCTCCGGTCTGCCAATTTTCGCTATGTCGCGTCATGAACATACGTTAAATCTGACAGCCATCTATCGTGGCGTCACTCCGGTATTCTGTGATACTCACACTGACGGCGTGCTGGCAGCTAGTGAAGCAGTCAATCGACTGAGAGACAAAGGTTTCCTGGTGTCAGGCGATTTAGTTATTGTCACTCAAGGCGATGTCATGGAGACAGTTGGCACCACCAATACCAGCCGCATTCTGCGTGTTGAATGATATGATTTTGTGATAGACAAAAAGCAAAAACCCGCTGATCACTAGCGGGTTTTTTATTCCTTATTTTCTGTTTCAACTCCCACGCTAAGCGTTACAAGTCCTTACGAACATAAGGTTCTATTTCACCTTCTTTGCGGGTTTTCAGCAGTTTTAAAATCCAGGTATATTGTTCTGGATTTGGTTTAACCAGCAGTTCAACTTCTTCATTCATACGACGTGCAATATAAGCATCATCCGCATCTGCCAGATCATCCATCGGTGGACGAATATAGATATCAAGGCGATGTTCACGATAATTGTAAACAGGGAACATTGGAACGATGGCTGCACGACAGACTTTCATCAATCGCCCCACTGCCGGTAGCGTGGCCTTATAAGTCGCGAAGAAATCAACAAACTCACTTTGCTCAGGGCCGTAGTCCTCATCGGGCAAGTAATACCCCCAGAACCCCTGGCGCACGGAACTGATAAAGGGCTTGATGCCACTGTCACGCGCATGAATACGGCCACCAAACCGCAAGCGTGCGCTGTTCCATAAATAATCGACAACAGGATTGCGTTGATGATGGAACATACCGGCTACTGGCTTACCTTGCTCTGCGAGCAACATGGCCGGAATATCAATCGACCAGGCATGGGGCACCAACAAAATAACATTGCGCTCTTGCTGTTGCAGTCCATCTAAAATATCCAGTCCATGCCAATGAACCCGCGTCAGTACTTTCTTTGGGTCGCGAAAACACAGTTCCGCCATCATCATTAATGGTTGCGCCGCGGTTGCAAACATTTGATCAATAATATGTTCGCGCTCTGCTTCTGGCAGCTCTGGCATACAATAAAGTAAGTTAATGCGAGCTCGGCGACGGGCACTTTTAGCAAACTTTCCGGCAAGACGCCCCACCCCGGCCAATAATGGATCACGGAATTTCGGTGGGACATATGCCATTGCGGCCATGGCCCCGGCCCCTAACCACACCCCCCAAAAACGTGGATGTAGAAAAGATTTTTTAAATACCGGAATAAAGCCAGCTGCGTCGTTTTTCTCTTTGTGCATGGGGAACTCTTGGAATGGGCGATGGGATAATAATATACCGCTGGGTATAAACGCGCCGGTAGCCCATAGCTACCGGCATGCGATTAATCCAGTTGCAACTGCGGAATGACCTGTTTGGCAAGCGCCAGATATTCACTACGGTCTTTGCCGCTTAACCCTTCTGAGCGCGGTAACTTGGCGGTCAATGGGTTAACTGCTTGCTGGTTCATCCAAAATTCATAATGCAGATGCGGGCCAGTGGAACGGCCTGTGTTACCTGACAATGCGATGCGATCACCACGTTTTACTTTTTGGCCTGGTTTCACCAGTAACTTCTTCAAATGCATATAACGGGTGGTGTACTGACGGCCATGACGGATAGCAACATAATTTCCCGCCGCCCCGCTGCGCTTAGCAATAACCACTTCACCATCACCCACAGCCAGTACCGGTGTACCAACTGGCATCGCAAAATCTACCCCTTTGTGCGGTGCAATACGCCCGGTCACTGGGTTAATTCGGCGCGGATTGAAGTTAGACGAGACGCGGAATTGTTTCATGGTGGGGAAACGCATAAAGCCACGCGCCAGGCCAGAACCCTGGCGGTCATAGAACTTACCGTCTTCGGCACGAATAGCGTAATAATCCTTACCACCTGAGCGCATTCGCACCCCGACCAGTTGGCTTTGCTCACTGCGGCCATCGAGTATTTCACGGGACATCAACACCGAGAACTGATCACCTTTGCGCAGCTTGGCAAAATCTAACTGCCATTGTAATGCTTTCGTCACTGCGCGTATTTCTGCGCCAGTCAAACCGGCCTTTTTGGCACTGGTAACAAAACTGCCATCCAGCCGACCAGTAAGAACGGTATTGGTCCAGTCGCCTTTCTGTAACTCTTTTGTTTCTTTGAAATTATTACCTACACGGTCATAAGTGCGGGTTTCTCGACGAGAAACTTCCCATGTCAAACGCTGCAAATCACCGGTGTCATTGACAGTCCACGAGATTTGTTGCCCGATCTTCAAATTACGCAAATCACGGTTTTGGGTTGCCAGTAAGGAAACATCCGAGATATCAATGCCATATTGGGTAAGAATGCTGCTCAGGGTATCCCCGGTTGAGACAACATACTCATGGACGCCAGTTTCACTGACATCTTTGGCATCTAATTCGTCTTGCGGGATTTCATCATCAGGAGTTGGCTGATCAATGGGTTCGCTGGCTTCGGGTAATAAAATGCGGGTTTGGCTGGTATCTAATACCACGCTCTTGGCGATTGGCTCATGTTCCGGATGATAAACAAAAGGCCGCCAAACAGCGACGGCCAGTGTCATTACAGTCAACGACCCCAGCATGATACGGTGGGGCCTCGGGAGATTGTTATACGCCAAGGTGATAGTTCGGACTATCTGCTGCACTTATGAGTATCCTTTTAATCTTGCTTCAGGCAGCTCACGTATTGGTTCGACAACTGAGACATAAAGTTCACATAGCTGTCCTTACCTAATACTATGCCACTCCCCAAAGGATCTAAGGTGCCTGAACGCACGTCTGTTCCTTTGGCGACAGCATTAATGACGGCCGGCCTGAATTGTGGCTCAGCAAAAACGCATACCGCTTTATGCTCAACCAACTGTGTTCGAATTTGATGTAAACGCTGCGCACCAGGTTGAATTTCGGGATTGACTGTAAAATGCCCTAATGGGCTCAAGCCAAAGTGTTTTTCAAAGTAGCCATAAGCATCATGAAAAACGAAGTATCCCTTACCTTGGGCAGGCTTTAGCATAGTAGCAATATTTTTTTCATTTTGCGCTAGTTGATCCTCGAATCGGCGCAGGTTTGCATCTAATTTGTCCTTATTTTGTGGCATAAGTTCCAATAATCTGTCGTGAATAGCAATTGCAGATTGTTTGGCAATAGTTGGGGACAACCAAATATGCATATTATATTCGCCGTGATGATGCTCATCATGGTGATTATCTTTAGCATGATCATGGTCATGACCGTCGCCTTCCCCTTCATGTTCATCATCTTCACTACCTTTCATCAATAAAGGCATGACAGAAGGTAACTGCGCCAATGCTATCTGTTTATTATCAGCAACTTGCGTTAGAGGTTTCGATAAAAATGCTTCCATTTCCGGCCCAACCCAAATAACCAAGTCAGCGCTACGTAACCGCTGGACATCTGATGGGCGCAGGGCATAATCGTGCGGTGATGCGCCATCGGGCAATAAGACTTCTGTCGGTAATACGCCATCAGCGATAGCTGAGGCAATAAAACCCAACGGTCGCACTGATGTAACGACCGCTGCTGAAGCAATATTAAATGGATTGGCAATTAATATTGCACTGGCCAACATTGCGCGCTTTAGCCATTTATTTTTGTGTAACATAATACGAATTCTCGACGTTTTGATGGGTTAAGCGTAATATTATAACATTCAATCGGTTCTGCAAACGTAATCATAATGTCCACACTGGTAACTCTAAATAAGATATCCGTCACTTTTGGTAGTCGGCGGGTGCTCAATGATATTTCCCTTTCCCTGCGTCCGGGAAGAATTCTTACTCTGCTTGGGCCAAATGGCGCGGGCAAATCAACCTTGGTGCGCGTGGTGTTAGGGCTGATTGCGCCCACCAGCGGCTCGATTATTCGTGAGCCGGGTTTGCGCATCGGCTATGTACCGCAAAAGCTCCATCTGGATACGACATTACCGCTAACAGTGAGCCGTTTCATGCGGTTGAAACCGGGCGTTAAAAAAGCGGATATTCTGCCAGCTCTAAAACGGGTTCATGCTGCTCATCTATTGGATCAGCCAATGCAAAAACTGTCCGGCGGTGAAAACCAGCGGGTACTTTTAGCCCGTGCATTATTGAATCGTCCACAGTTACTGGTGCTGGATGAACCGACGCAAGGCGTTGACGTCAATGGACAACTCGCGTTGTATGATTTAATTGAACAATTACGTAGAGAACTCGGTTGTGCAGTACTGATGGTGTCCCATGATTTGCATTTAGTGATGGCTAAAACCGATGAAGTATTATGTCTTAACCAACATATTTGCTGTTCCGGCGCTCCGGAAGTGGTCTCAACTCATCCTGAGTTTATCGCCATGTTTGGTCAACGTGGAGCTGAGCAGTTAGCGGTTTATCGTCATCACCATAATCATCGTCATGATTTACATGGAAAGATTATTTTGAAGAACAGTGGGAGCCGTGGCGCATGATTGAATTATTGTTGCCTGGCTGGTTAGCAGGTGTATTGCTGGCAACGGCGGCGGGGCCTCTGGGATCCTTTGTTGTCTGGCGTCGGATGTCCTATTTTGGTGATACCTTAGCGCATGCATCATTGCTAGGTGTTGCATTCGGTTTACTGCTCAATGTGAATCCATTTTATGCTGTCATCGTGATGACCATGTTGCTGGCACTGATTCTGGTGTGGTTGGAACGCCGCCCGCAGTTGGCCGTTGACACACTACTCGGGATTATGGCTCACAGTGCATTATCTTTGGGCTTAGTGGTGGTTAGCCTGATGCATAATGTGCGGGTTGATCTCATGGCCTATCTATTTGGCGATCTGCTTTCGGTTACATTGAGTGATATCTGGTTGATAGCCGCAGGAGTGGTGGTGGTGCTCGGGATATTGTGCTGGCAATGGCGAGCGTTGCTATCAATGACTATCAGCCCGGAACTGGCTCATGTAGACGGTGTTAATTTAGAACGCGTCCGGATGCTGCTGATGCTGGTGACCGCACTGACTATTGGCTTGTCGATGAAGTTTGTTGGCGCACTGATTATTACGTCCTTACTGATCATTCCTGCCGCCGCCGCACGCCGTTTTGCCCGCACTCCAGAACAAATGGCCGGTATTGCCATTGGTATTGGTATTGTTGCCGTGACCGGTGGCTTAACCTTCTCTGCTTTTTATGATACCCCGGCTGGCCCTTCAGTCGTGTTGTGTGCCGCAGTGATGTTTATCCTAAGTCTGTCGCAAAAAGCGCGCGGGTAATAATTGTTAAGTGGGGTTTTATTGATAAACCCCATTCTTAACCACCTCCCCTATCCCCCCTCAAGCATCAATTCTGTTTTTTATATTTTAATTAGTGTGATCAACCACAAATACAATATATATGCAGTGTAATACCCTGCATAACACTTCAAACATTGAGCAATATATTGATTATGCAGATTCTTAACTTGTCTCTGCATGGGCCTTGTACGCTCTCAATTTACGCCGAATGACTATTCGCGCAGAGGCGACTTATCATGGAAAGATCCACCCCCACAGGTTTACTTCAGCAACCTAAACCGTTCTTTATGATCTTTTTTGTCGAGTTATGGGAGAGATTCGGTTATTACGGTGTACAAGGTATTCTGGCTGTTTTCTTCGTTAAACAGCTTGGGTTCTCGCAAGAACAAGCATTTGTCACTTTTGGTGCTTTTGCTGCGTTGGTTTATGGCCTGATTTCCATCGGTGGATATGTCGGTGACCACCTACTCGGGACTAAGCGCACCATGGTCTTGGGGGCGGTGGTACTGGCAGCGGGTTATTTTGCCACCGGTTTATCATTGTACCAACCGAACCTGATTTTCTTTGCTTTAGGTACTATTGCTGTGGGGAATGGTTTATTCAAGGCCAACCCAGCCAGCTTATTATCTAAATGTTATCCACCGAAAGATCCTCGGTTGGATGGGGCCTTTACTCTATTCTATATGTCGATCAATATCGGCTCCTTACTGTCACTTTCATTGGCACCGGTTATAGCCGAACGTTTTGGTTATACCGTTACCTATTACTTATGCGGCATTGGTTTGATTTTTGCCCTACTGGTCTATTTCTGCTGTCGTCATATGGTGCGCCATATTGGTTCTGAACCCGACACAAAACCCTTAAATTGGCGCAATCTGCTGTTGGTGCTGCTGGGCAGCGCAGTGATGATATGTGTCTGCGCCTGGTTGATGAATCATGTTTTTATTGCCAATCTGGTGCTAATCGCGTTGTCACTGATTGTCGTCTTTATCTTTTTTAGAGAAGCATCGAAGCAGGACCAACTGGGCCGTAATAAAATGTTTGTTGCTTTCATTCTGATGATTGAAGCGATCGTATTTTACGTTTTATATGCGCAGATGCCGACTTCACTTAACTTCTTTGCTATCAATAATGTCCATCATGAGATCCTCGGATTCAGTATCAACCCCATTAGTTTCCAGGCACTTAACCCATTCTGGGTGGTAGTCGCCAGCCCTATTTTGGCCTCAATCTATACTCGATTGGGTAGCCAAAATCGTGACTTATCCATGCCTGCAAAATTTACTTTAGGTATGTTTTTATGTTCGCTGGGTTTCCTGACTGCAGCGGCGGCCGGAATGTGGTTCGCTGATGCACAAGGTCTAACATCACCTTGGTTTATTGTTCTGGTTTATTTATTCCAGAGCTTGGGGGAATTGATGATAAGCGCCCTCGGCCTGGCGATGGTGGCGGCGTTAGTACCGCAATATTTAATGGGGTTTATTCTGGGGATGTGGTTCCTGACGCAGGCGGCCTCGTTCCTGATTGGCGGCTACGTAGCAACCTTTACTGCGACACCTGAGGGCATGACTGATCCACTTGAAACCTTACCTATCTACACCGATGTGTTTGGCAAAATTGGTATGGTCACACTGGTGATTGCGTTAGTTATGGCGCTACTTATCCCATGGCTTAACCGAATGATTAATTCATCGGCCAAGGAGGATGCAGTAGCCTGAGGATCTCACTTATCAGGGCTGACAATAGCGCAGCCCTGCATCAAAGAGGCTTACTCTTCGCGGGTGATACCAAAATGTTTATAAGCGTGATTGGTAGCAATACGCCCGCGCGGAGTGCGCTGAATAAAACCTTGCTGGATTAAATACGGCTCCAGAACATCTTCAATGGTTTCCCGCTCTTCACCAATTGCCGCAGCGAGGTTATCCAGCCCCACCGGCCCCCCCATAAACTTATCGATGACCGCTAGCAAAAGTTTTCGATCCATAAAATCGAATCCTTCAGCATCAACATTCAGCATATCCAGCGCTTTCATCGCCACATCGCCGTTGATCGCCCCATCAGCCCTCACTTCAGCGAAGTCACGCACCCGGCGCAACAAACGGTTAGTGATACGTGGCGTCCCTCTGGAGCGGCGTGCCAACTGGTGCGCACCTTCCGGAGTCAATTCCAGGCCCAAGCACTTGGCACTGCGCGAGACAATATGTTCTAAATCAGCAACTTGATAGAACTCAAGCCGCTGCACAATACCAAAGCGGTCGCGCAGTGGAGAGGTCAGTGAACCGGCTCGTGTAGTCGCGCCAATTAAGGTAAACGGCGGTAGATCGAGTTTGATGGAACGTGCAGCTGGGCCTTCACCAATCATGATATCCAGTTGATAATCTTCCATTGCCGGGTAGAGAATTTCTTCTACCACTGGAGATAATCGGTGAATCTCATCAATAAACAACACATCATGCGGCTCCAGGTTGGTCAACATAGCGGCTAAATCACCCGCTTTTTCCAACACCGGGCCGGAGGTGGTGCGCAAATTGACACCCATTTCATTAGCAACAATATTGGCCAGTGTGGTTTTACCTAAACCCGGAGGGCCAAATATCAGCACATGATCTAACGCATCACCGCGCTGTTTCGCCGCCTGGATGAAGATTTCCATTTGCTCGCGGACATGAGGTTGCCCGACATATTCAGCCAATAGTTTCGGACGGATAGCCCTGTCAATGCTCTCTTCATCACTGATAACACCCGCAGAGATCAGGCGGTCTGCTTCAATCATTTTAGACCCCTACTTCAATCATTTTAGACCCTTACTTCAATCATTATCTACCTCTACCTATAACGCGGCACGCAAAGCATCACGGATCAAGGTTTCACAATCTGCACCCGGTTTAGCTATTTTACTCACCAGGCGGCTAGCTTCTTGTGGTTTATAGCCCAAAGCCACCAGCGCAGAAGCGGCTTCCGCTTCGATATCGGCATCTGAGATTTGTGACGAATTACTGGCAGGCAACTGAATATCACCGGTATTGTTGAACAAGTCACCATTGAGGCCTTTAAAGCGGTCTTTCATTTCAACCACTAACCGCTCAGCGGTCTTCTTGCCGACCCCCGGTAATTTCACCAAGGTGGTAATATCTTCGCGTTCAACCGCAGCTACAAACTGTTGCGCAGACATTCCAGAAAGAATGGCCAGCGCCAGTTTTGGCCCCACACCGTTCACTTTTATTAATTCACGAAACAGTGCTCGTTCCTGTTTATCATTAAAACCGTATAGTAGTTGAGCATCCTCGCGAACCACAAACTGGGTAAAGATAATGGCTTCCTGCCCAATATCTGGCAGCTCATAAAAACAGGTCATAGGTAGTTGGATTTCATAGCCAACACCGTTAGTTTCCAGCAGCACCAGGGGTGGCTGTTTTTCCAGAATAATACCTCTGAGGCGCCCTATCACGTTGACTCTCTCCTCGTTTACCCACATTCGGGTATAACCATAATGGCTGTTTATAGCATAAAAAAGGCTGGATGGATATCCAGCCTACAATAACAGTTAACCTGCTCGCATTAAAATACCAGTCAGCGAAGCCTGCCGCGCGCCAACACCATTTGGGCATTGCCCAAACGCAGGGTATTTTGACTAAGATGGCAATGGGTTATGGCAATTGCCAGCGCATCAGCGGCATCTGCCTGAGGGTTTGCAGGAAGTTTCAACAGTGAGCGCACCATGTGCTGAACCTGGCTTTTTTCCGCCGCACCTGTGCCTACTACCGTCTGTTTAACCTGACGAGCGGCATATTCGGAAACCGGTAAATTCAGGTTTACCGCCGCAACAATTGCCGCTCCTCGCGCCTGCCCCAGTTTTAAGGCCGAGTCCGGGTTTTTCGCCATAAACACTTGTTCGATCGCAAAAAAATCGGGTTGGAACTGAGTGATAATTTCAGTGACACCTGCATAAATCAACTTCAGGCGAGTAGGCATATCATCAACGACAGTGCGGATGCAGCCACTGCCCAGATAGGTGAGCTGACGACCTTGTTGGCGAATTACGCCATAACCGGTGACACGGGAACCGGGGTCGATGCCTAATACGATCGCCATACCAGTTTATTCACCTTGTTCAGTGCTTCTAATGGCACCGGCCACAAAATGTGGCCAGTGTTATACCCGTCATACTTCAAGCGGCATGTGTGTTGGCAGCCTTACTACAACTCGAATTATTTAGGCTATTAAAATAGAGCTAAATAGCAGAATAAAAACACACTGACTTACAGTGTTGCTGCCACTTCATCAGAGATTTCACCGTTGTGATAAACCTCTTGCACATCATCTGAGTCTTCCAGCATATCAATCAGACGCAGCAGTTTTGGCGCAGTTTCTGCATCAAGTTCGGCTTTGGTTGATGGAATAAGAGAGACTTCAGCGCCTTCGGCAACCAGACCGGTAGCATCCAGTGCATCTTTCACCGCGCCGAGAGATTCCCAGGCAGTAAACACATCAATAGCGCCATCATCATAGACCACGATATCATCAGCACCCGCTTCCAGTGCTGCATCCATCACCGCATCTTCTTCCAAACCCGGTGCATAGGAAATAACACCTTTTTTGGTGAATAGATAAGACACCGAACCATCAGTCCCCAGATTACCACCGGTTTTGGTGAATGCATGGCGAACTTCAGATACGGTACGGTTACGGTTATCACTTAAGCATTCAACCATTACGGCAGTGCCGCCTGGGCCATAGCCTTCGTAAATGATGGTTTCCATATTGTTATCTTCATCACCACCCACACCACGAGCAATTGCGCGGTTCAGGGTGTCGCGTGTCATATTATTTGACAGCGCTTTATCGATAGCTGCACGTAACCGTGGGTTCGCACCAGGATCACCACCGCCCAGGCGTGCAGCGGTTACCAACTCACGAATAATTTTAGTGAAAATCTTACCGCGCTTGGCATCCTGTGCCGCTTTGCGGTGTTTTGTGTTGGCCCATTTACTATGACCTGCCATAAATAAGTATCTCCAAAATAGCCTAACTAGACTGAATAAAGAACGTACTCTTCAATCGCATGCTGATTACTCCAGGACTTAGTCAATGCTGCGGCATCCGCAGCATCTAGCCACTGGTAAGCAAGATGTTCGGTAATCACAACATCCCGCTCTTCGGGTAACGCCAAACAGAACCAATGTTCTTTATTGCGCGTAACACCCGGCGCATAGCGACGGCGCAAATGCACAAAGAGTTCAAATTCCACACAGCGCTGGCAGTCGAACAGCTCCAGATTTTCACCCAGTATATCAATGCCGACTTCTTCCTTTACTTCGCGCTGGGCGGTTTCCAACGGCGTTTCATCACCTTCCAGACTGCCGGTGACCGACTGCCAAAAATCAGGATCATCACGCCGTTGTAACATCAACACCCGGCCACTGTTTCTGGCGTAGATCACCGCCAAAATAGACTCAGGCCGCTTATAATTCATTACTGATTCTCTTCTGCCGAGCTATCAGTGGCCCCTTTCTTCGCTACCACGCTGATAGACAGCTCTTGCAGTGAAGCAGGATTGGCAAAACTTGGCGCATCAGTCATCAGACAAGCCGCAGCCGTGGTTTTCGGGAAGGCAATAACATCACGAATGTTATCAGTACCGGTCAACAGCATAACCAGACGATCCAAACCAAAAGCCAGGCCCGCATGTGGTGGGGTACCGAATTTCAATGCATCCAGCAGGAAGCCAAACTTCTCACGCTGTTCTTCTTCATTGATGCCCAGAATACCAAACACTTGTTGCTGCATTTCAGTGCGGTGAATACGCACTGAACCGCCACCCACTTCGTAGCCGTTAATGACCATATCGTAAGCATTGGCGATAGCGGTAGTCGGTGCCGCAGCCAGTTGCTCCGGGCTCATGTCTTTAGGTGCAGTGAACGGATGATGCATGGCAGACAAGCCGCCTTCGCTATCGTCTTCGAACATTGGGAAGTCAACGACCCACAACGGTGCCCATGAATCCAGTTTGGTCAATGCCAGGTCACGGCCGACTTTTAGACGCAACGCGCCCATCGCATCCGTCACCACTTTAAAGCTGTCAGCACCAAAGAACAGGATATCGCCGCTTTCAGCCTGAGTGCGGGCCAGAATAGCTTCCAACACATCAGCACTGAGGAACTTCGCGATTGGGCTTTGTACCCCCTCAACGCCAGCAGCACGATCATTAACTTTCAACCATGCCAAGCCTTTCGCACCATAAATACCGACAAACTGACCGTATTCATCAATTTGCTTACGCGTGACCTGCGCGCCACCCGGCACGCGCAATGCTGCGACACGGCCTTTGGCATCATTGGCTGGGCCGGAGAAGACTTTAAACTCTACATCTTTAACTAAATCAGCGACATCCACCAATTCCATTGGGTTGCGCAGATCCGGCTTATCAGAACCGTAGCGACGCATAGCTTCGGCAAAGGTCATCACCGGGAAATCACCGAGATCGACACCTTTGGTTTCCTGCCACAATTCGCGCACCAGTTTCTCCATCACTTCACGCACTTGGTCGGCGGTCATGAAAGAGGTTTCAACATCGATCTGAGTAAATTCTGGCTGACGGTCAGCACGTAAATCTTCATCACGGAAGCATTTTACAATCTGATAGTAGCGATCAAAACCAGACATCATCAGCAATTGTTTGAACAACTGCGGGGACTGTGGCAGTGCATAGAACTTGCCTTTATGTACACGGCTTGGCACCAGATAGTCACGCGCACCTTCCGGCGTCGCTTTGGTCAGCATCGGGGTTTCAATATCCAGGAAACCATGGCTGTCCATGAAGCGGCGCACAAAGCTGGTAATTTTAGCGCGCGTTTTCAGGCGATCGGCCATCTCAGGGCGACGCAAATCCAGATAGCGATATTTCAGGCGCTGCTCTTCGCTGTTAGTCTGATTTGAGTCCAGTGGCAACGGCTCAGAACGGTTGATAATATTCAGTGTATTGGCAAAGATTTCCACTTCACCGGTCGACATATCTTTGTTGATTTGGCTGTCAGGACGTGCGCGCACAGTACCGGTAATCTGGATACAGAACTCATTGCGCAGTTCAGAAGCTTGCTCGTAAGCTGCTTTATGGTCGGGATCGAAGAATACCTGAACAATGCCTTCGCGGTCACGCATATCAATAAAAATCAGGCCACCGAGATCACGACGACGGTTAACCCAACCACAAAGTGTCACTTCTTGGCCAACATGGGACAGATTCAACTGCCCGCAATACTCAGTACGCATACAATATCCTTTTACTCAGCCGATGCCGCACGCGTTATGCACTGCCCGTGCGGCTATTTTCTGATGAGCCCTAATTTGAGCCTCAGCTACTACTGTCTGGTTTACTTTTATTATCTGGTTTGCTGTTACTGCCCGGCTTGAAATCTGTCGCGTACCAACCGGTGCCTTTCAATTGAAAGCCGGCCGCAGAGATAAGTTTCGATAACGCGGGCTGATGACACGCAGGACATTGAGTCAGTGGCGCGTCGGAAAATTTTTGCAATTTCTCTAATCGATGGTTGCAAGCGCTACACGCATATTCATATATAGGCATAGGTATTTTGGATTAAAGAGTGTTGAAAAAAGGGGGTCATTATAAAGGAAATTCGTGGCGTAGATAAGAGCGAACGCACAGCTCAGGCACGACAAAACCTCTTTCAGTACTGTTTTAACACATCATTTAACAAAATTATCTCCTCACAAGGACGTCCCGATAACATATGTTGGCATAAACTGGTCAGCAGATTAAGTTTATCGTCCAGAATTTATCCAATGATACCGAGGCATAACACCATGAAACTTGATGCAAAAACCACCGCATTGGTACTAATTGATTTGCAACAGGGAATTTTACCCTTTGCTAAAGGCCCTTACAGTGCAGAGCAGGTCGTCGCGACCAATGCTGGCCTGGCAGAACGCTTTCGTAAGCTCGGTGCCCCTGTGGTTTTCGTGCGCGTGGGTTGGTCAGATTCATTTGCTGAGGCGCTGAAACAACCGGTCGACCAACCTAGCCCAAGTCCGGCAGGTGGTTTACCTGAGTCATGGTGGACTTTCCCGTCAGAACTTGCAGTTACAGATAGCGATATCAAAGTAATAAAACACCAATGGGGGGCGTTTTACGGTACCGATTTAGATTTACAACTGCGTCGCCGCGGGATCAAAACCATAGTGCTGGCGGGAATTGCCACCAATATTGGCGTTGAATCCACCGCCCGCGCCGCCTGGGAGCACGGTTATGAACTAGTGATTGCAGAAGATGGTTGCAGTACTGCCAGCACTGAAATGCAGCAATTCGCGGTTGAAAAAATCTTCCCCCGCATCTCCCGCGTACGCAACAGTATCGAGATCCTTGCAGCCCTGAGCGCGTAACGTTAAATTTGTGCTAACTGCGGACTTGTAGCGCCAAGTAAGAAGAGTTTACCCAAATTAATTGGTGTTACAGCTAGGCAGCAAATGAATAAATCCCGATGAGCTGACGTTGGTCAGTGATTCGGGTGCGTGAATGCAGCTAACAACGCTGTAGCGCCAAGTAAGAAGGGTAAAAGATGTATATAGGACTGCCGCAATGGCAACACCCAAGCTGGAACCGTTTGGGTATCAAGGACTTGGCTGATTACAGCCGCTACTTTAACTGTGTTGAAGGGAATACTACTTTTTATGCACTGCCACGGCTGGAAATAGTACAACGCTGGCGCAATATGACGCCCGATAACTTCCGCTTTTGCTTTAAATTCCCGGCGACTATCAGCCATCAAGCGGCTCTGCGTGACTGTGATAAGGATCTGCAAGCCTTTTACCAATGTCTGTCCCCGCTGCATGATCGGATTGGACAATTATGGTTACAGCTACCCGCCGCTTTCGGGCCAAATGACCTCAATCGTTTATGGCAATTTATTGATAAATTGCCGGCGGGTTTCCATTATGGCGTGGAAGTGCGTCACCCAGAATTTTTTGCCAAAGGTGATGCCGAACGCGCGCTCAACCAAGGCTTGCACCAGCGAGCAGTCAATCGAGTGATGCTTGATAGCCGCCCTATTCACGCGGCGAAGCCTCTCACTGAAGCGGTTCGTGACGCGCAAAGTAAAAAACCGCGCCTTCCTGTGCACGCGATCGTCACCGGCAGTCAGCCGTTGGTACGCTTTATTGGTGGTGACCAATGGGAGGATAACCTGGCATTGTTTGCGCCTTGGTTGCAAAAACTACCGCTATGGGAACAACAGTATCAGCCCTATGTTTTCATTCACACACCAGATAACAGCGACTCCCCCCAACAAGCACAAAAGATTTGGCAGCAATTAGCCACAGTGATTGCCACCTTACCCCCAGCCCCAGATTGGCCGGAACAAGATACGCTGTTTTAACCCTGACTGTGCATTTTTCACCCAAACACAGCACTACCTACAGGTCATGTTTATCCCTGTCTTACAAGTTCATCATTCCAAACACTAAACCGAGTATCAAGAAATGTGATTCCTACCATTTTTCTAGCGACAGTAACACGGTAGGCGGTTATCATTATCTGGCCAGTCTATGTTGGGCAATGGAGTTAAAAATGGTTAGCTCGCTTTATGTGGTGTTGGGCGCACTGTTATTGATCAAGCTTTCATTTGATGTAGTTAAATTGAGAAATCAGTACCGAGTCGCTTATGGCGACGGTGGTTTTTATGAATTACAAACCGCCATCCGTGTACATGGCAACGCTGTGGAATATATTCCTATTGCTGTCATTTTACTCATTATGATGGAAATGAACGGTGCTGAAACATGGATGCTCCATATCTGTGGATTGATGCTGATAGTTGGCCGCCTGCTACATTATTATGGTTTACGTCATCGCGAAATTCGCTGGCGCCGCTCCGGGATGAGCGCCACCTATGTTTCGTTGGTTTTGATGATTATTGCTAATATTTACTACCTGCCTTGGGATCAGATTTTCAGCCTGACCTAATAGGCCTGTTCGGATTGTTGCTCGGTTCCCAAACGGAACACAGTTAGTTCGGGCGGCTAATTGCCGCCTTCATGCCTGCCCTCACCTCTCTACTATCCACTCGCGCTTTATCGCGCTCATTTGTTCTGTTTTCTGTTATAATACGCGCCTTTAATTTCTTGTTCATTTCTTACTTAGTCAATGACAGCCATGCCAAAACGCGAAACGCAATCTCTACACGATACGCAACAGCAACCTGGGCCAACAGCGCCACAGCGTGATAGCCTGTTTGCTGCCCCTATTGCCAAGTTAGGTGACTGGACTTTCGACGAAAAGGTCGCTGAAGTCTTCCCTGATATGATAAGCCGATCGGTGCCCGGCTATTCCAACATCATCTCGATGATAGGCATGCTGGCTGAGCGTTTTGTGCAACCCAATAGCCAGATTTACGATCTTGGCTGCTCACTCGGTGCGGCAACACTGTCAATGCGGCGTAATATCAAAGTCGAAGGCTGTAAAATTATTGCCGTGGATAACTCACCGGCAATGGTTGAACGCTGCCGCCGTCATATCGATGCCTTCCGGGCAGAAACGCCAGTAGACGTGGTGGAGTCCGATATTCTGGATATCCAGCTTGAGAATGCCTCAATGGTGGTGCTTAACTTCACGCTGCAATTCCTTGAGCCAGCGGATCGCCAACGGCTGCTCAATCAGGTATACCAAGGGCTACGCCCAGGTGGTGCCTTGGTGCTGTCAGAGAAGTTCAACTTTGAAGATAATGATGTTGGTGAATTACTGTTCAATATGCATCATGATTTTAAGCGTGCGAATGGCTATAGCGAGCTGGAAATCAGTCAGAAACGTAGCATGCTGGAGAATGTCATGCTGACGGATTCGGTTGAAACCCATAAAAAGCGTCTGCATCAGGCCGGTTTCGAGCACGCGGAAGTGTGGTTCCAATGTTTTAATTTTGGTTCGTTAATTGCCCTGAAAGCGGGAGAGGCTCAATGATTGAATTTGGCGATTTTTACCGGCTGATTGCCAAAGGCCCGCTAAGCCCATGGCTAGACACCCTGCCCGCTCAGCTCAGTGCCTGGCAGCGCGAATCATTACACGGTAAGTTTAAAACTTGGTTTAACGCTGTTGAGCACTTGCCGCAGCTCACGCCAACCTCGCTGGATTTACGCGAGGGTGTGCGGGCAGAGATGACTCCGCCGATTTCAGCGGGGCAACGTGAAGGGATGGAAAACATGTTGCGCGCCCTGATGCCCTGGCGCAAAGGTCCCTTCTCTTTGTATGGGTTAGATATTGACACTGAATGGCGTTCCGACTGGAAATGGCAGCGAGTTTTGCCACACATCAGTCCACTAGCAGGTCGCACTATTCTGGATGTCGGGTGTGGCAGCGGGTATCACTTATGGCGCATGATTGGTGAAGGTGCACATCTGGCGGTGGGAATCGACCCAATGCAGCTATTTTTATGCCAGTTTGAAGCTATTCGTAAATTGCTTGGGGGTGACCAGCGAGCCCATGTGTTGCCATTAGGTATTGAACAACTGCCGGAACTGGCGGCCTTTGATACCGTATTCTCAATGGGCGTGCTGTATCATCGCCGTTCACCGTTGGATCACCTCTATCAACTTAAAAATCAGTTGGTTAATGAGGGAGAACTGGTGCTTGAGACCTTAGTGGTCGAAGGTGATAGCCAGCAGGTATTAGTGCCCGGTGATCGGTATGCTCAGATGCGGAATGTGTATTTTATTCCCTCGGCCCCAGCCCTGAAAGCCTGGCTGGAAAAATGTGGGTTTGTCGATGTCAGAATTGCCGATATGGCCGTGACCACTACCGATGAGCAACGCCGTACCGATTGGATGACCAGTGAGTCATTAGCTGAATTCCTCGATCCGAACGATCCCACTAAAACGGTTGAAGGTTATCCGGCCCCACTCCGAGCGGTACTCATCGCCCGTAAACCATAAAAAAACCCCGGTCGGATTGGCCGGGGCATTGACAACTTTACCACTGCAAATGCGCAAAATCTAAGCAGATTGTGGTAACGGCGCACCCATCACCAACAAACTTTTCATCGCTTCAACCACTTCACCGTCTACACAATAATGAGCAAACTCATCAACATCGCTGTCAGCGCACATTGTCACACCCGCTTTGCGGTATTTCATCGTTGACGGCACAGTTCGGCCAGCAGAGCTGTGAAGCTCCCGAATACCGGCATCAATAAATTTCTGCATATTCGTGAGACGAACCCCCGCCCCGGCCATGATAATCGGTCCTTGCCCCTGAGTGGCGGCAACTAAATCTTTCAATAATGCCAGCCCCAACTCAGCATTCTGTTGCTGACCTGAGGTTAAAATTCGCGCCACATTCAGATCCGCTAATTGTTGTAACGCAATCATTGGGTTCTGACACATATCAAATGCTCGATGGAAAGTGACCGCCAATGAGCCACTAATAGACATAATTTCTCGCATCCGGCGCATATCAATGTGACCATCAATATCCAGCGCGCCCACGACCACCCCGGCAAACCCCATATCACGGATTCTGGCAATATCATTTTTAATGATGGCGAAATCATTGTCGCTGTAGCAAAAATCCCCCCCGCGCGGGCGGACGATTGGGTGAACGGGAATGGTAACCGTCTCTCTGGCCTGCATTAATGCACCGATGCTCGGCGTTAAGCCCCCTTCGGACTGACCGCAGCATAATTCAATCCGGTCGGCTCCTGCCTTTTCTGCTATTTGCGCGCAATCCACGCTATAGCAACAAATTTCCAATTTAGTCATTCTCTCCCCCGTTTGACGGATGCCACTGCGGCAGTAAATACCCTATGACTTCTCAGCATATAAATATCGGCTTAATAGTTAATCGACTAAATAACAGGCTAAATAATGTCTCACACTAAAAAAGCGTTAATCAAGCACACTGAGGCATTCACTATGGCACTCATTTTGAATCCATGAGTAGACGCCAGTCACAGTGATAACCATAAGTGATAGTCGGTATCGAAATAAATAACCCATATACGTTAGCCATTACGCTCACTAGCTACAATTTGCCGCAAAGTATAAGGGTGAAACTTAATGGTTATCTCACCATCACTCACCGCAAATGTTGGATTGGCTAAGCGCTCATGCTCGCCTTGCGGAGAACTAAACTTAGTCCTAACCCCCTCTGGCAGGGTCGTCGGTAATAAGGCGCGTGCCCGCTGCATCAAGGTTTGTGGGTCACCCAGTAGTACCAGTTCAACATGTTCCCACCCTTCATGGGGATAATATGTTTTCCCCGGATAAGGTAATTCCACACAATCTATTTGCCAAGGCCCAACAACTAGTGGTGGCGTTAAATCGAACAAACAAATAGATCGGCCATTAATTTGTGTTTCGGACATCAAATTGCCACATTGCTGTAAACCACTGCGCCAGCGTTGTGCCGTTTCTGTTTGATGACAGCGCAATGAAATATGGTCAGCACTGAATTGCGTCAAATCCAGATTTAATTTAGCCGCGAAAACAACCAGCTTTTGTTCAAAATAGGGCAAGTCTGTGAATAAGTCCGATAATTCGACGATATCTTTCAGGCTGCTCATTTTATTCTCCTGTTAACTGTTATTTCCGGCACTGAAGCGGCCATAATCTACAGTTATTAGTTCTAATCAGCCATATTTAATCTATCCCCGTCATTCTTCAAGCTGCATGCGCGTTGGCTGCTCTCGCTCACTCGAATTATCCAGGGTACATACACACAATAATCCGCTATTCCATTTATGACAGTAACCACCGGCCTGATGCTGACGTCGGGGGCCAAATATGGTATAAATCCTGCCATCTTGTGACTCACGCTCTGCCAAACCTTCCCGCTGCTGGCGTGACAGGTTTTTTGGCCCCGTTTGAATTAACTGGCACAGAGATGCTCGTGTGCGTCATTAATATGTTTTTTGTGCGTAATTAAGGTAACCCGGTGAATATTCAGGCTCTTCTCTCAGATAAAGTCAGCCAGGCGCTGATTGCAGCAGGTGCTCCAGCAGGCAGCGAACCTCAGGTTCGCCAATCTGCCAAAGCTCAATTTGGCGATTATCAAGCTAACGGTGTGATGGCCATTGCCAAAAAACTTGGCATGCAGCCCCGACAACTGGCAGAAAAAGTCATTGAACTGCTCGATCTTGACGGTATTGCCAGCAAAGTCGAAATTGCAGGCCCCGGTTTTATCAATATCTTCCTTGATCGTCAATGGGTTGCCAGCAAAGTAGAAGAAGCGCTGAAGGCCCCTAAACTGGGCGTTCAGCCAGTTGAGCCACAAACTATTGTGGTTGACTATTCTGCACCTAATGTGGCTAAACAGATGCATGTTGGTCACTTGCGCTCGACCATCATCGGTGATGCTGCGGTACGGACTTTAGAGTTCCTGGGCCACAATGTTATTCGTGCCAACCACGTCGGCGACTGGGGCACCCAGTTCGGTATGCTGATTGCTTATCTGGAAAAAATGCAAAACGAAAATGCCAGCGACATGGGCTTATCGGATTTGGAGCTTTTCTATCAGCAAGCCAAGAAAACCTATGATGAAGATGAAGAATTTGCCAAGCGTGCCCGCGCTTATGTGGTGAAACTGCAAAGCGGTGACGAATATTGCCGTCAGATGTGGCGTAAATTGGTGGATATCACCATGGCGCAAAACCAAATTGCTTACGACCGCCTGAATGTCACCCTGACCAAAGATGATGTGATGGGTGAAAGCCTGTATAACGCCATGTTGCCTGAGATTGTGGCTGACCTGAAAGCCAAAGGGCTGGCAGTGGAAAGCGAAGGTGCGACCGTTGTCTATCTGGATGAATACAAAAATAAAGATGGCGAACCTATGGGCGTCATTATCCAGAAAAAAGATGGCGGCTATCTCTACACCACCACCGACATCGCCTGTGCCAAATACCGTTATGAAACACTAGGCGCAGACCGTGTGTTGTATTACATCGACAGTCGTCAGCACCAACATCTGATGCAGGCCTGGACTATCGTCCGTAAAGCTGGTTATGTGCCGGAATCTGTTCCATTAGAGCATCATATGTTTGGCATGATGCTGGGCAAAGATGGCAAACCATTTAAAACCCGCTCCGGCGGTACAGTCAAACTTTCCGATTTGCTGGATGAAGCCATCGAGCGTGCGGGTAAACTGATTGCCGAGAAAAACCCGGATATGCCTGCGGATGAACTCAAGCAAGTGGTTGAAGCTGTTGGTATTGGTGCCGTGAAGTATGCCGACCTGTCAAAAAGCCGCACCACTGACTATATCTTTGACTGGGATAACATGCTGGCACTGGATGGCAATACTGCGCCTTACATGCAATATGCCTATACCCGTGTGGTTTCAGTATTTAAGCGCGCTGGTATTGATGAAAGTAACCTGACCTTGCCGTTAGTGATCACAGAAGACCGCGAAGCTGCACTAGCTACCCGCTTGTTGCAGTTTGAAGAGGTCATCACTACCGTGGCCCGTGAAGGGACACCGCATGTGATGTGTTCTTATCTATATGACCTGGCCGGTTTGTTCTCCAGCTTCTACGAGCATTGCCAAATCCTGAATGCTGATAGCGAAGAAAGCCGTCAGAGCCGCCTGAAACTGGCCATGCTAACAGCAAAAACCCTGAAACAAGGGCTGGATACCTTAGGTATTCAAACGGTTGAACGGATGTAGTTTGTTATTGCGTCAATCACCTCAAAGGCACCCAAAAGGTGCCTTTTGTGTTACTAAAGAATCAGTTCGTTCTGCGAGCAAAATCGCGCAATTTAAATCCAAGCAAAGCAAGTGCTGCAAAGTAGGCAATCACCCCCGCAGTCACAACAGCAGAAAGCCGTAGTAGGCGATAAGCCATACCCCCGACATCCCAGTCAGGCATGACCCACAATAACCCTAGCAACACCACTGACATCACCACCACACCAATCACCAATTTAGTCAGGAACACCGCCCAACCTGGTTGCGGCTGAAAAATCTTCTGCTTACGTAACTGCCAATATAACAAGCTCGCATTCAGACAAGCCCCCAAACCAATCGACAGTGATAAACCGGCATGTTTAAGTGGCCCGATGAAAATCAGGTTCATAACTTGAGTGATTATCAGCGTAATAATGGCGATTTTGACCGGTGTTTTTATGTTCTGACGTGAGTAAAAACCTGGGGCCAGTACTTTTACAACAATCAACCCCATCAATCCGACTGAATAGGCCACCAGCGCACGTTGTGTCATCAGCGCATCAAACGCACTGAATTTCCCGTATTGGAATAATGAAACAACCAATGGTTTGGCTAAAATGCCCAAAGCCACCGCACTTGGCAATGCCAGCAGGAAACACAGGCGCAACCCCCAATCCATCAACTTAGAATATTCATCATGATTGCCGCTGGAGAAGCTTTTTGCCAATGAAGGCAACAAGATAGTCCCCAATGCAACTCCCAGCACACCGGAGGGGAACTCCATCAAGCGGTCAGCATAATACATCCATGACACCGAGCCTGAGACCAGGAATGATGCAAAAATGGTATTGATAATCAGGGAGATCTGGCTCACGGACACACCCAGAATAGCAGGCCCCATTTGGCGCATTACTCGCCATACACCGGCATCTCGCAGCGATAACCGAGGCAATACCAACATACCTATCTTTTTCAGATGAGGAAGCTGGTAGCCCAATTGCAGTACTCCCCCGACCACCACCGCCCAAGCCAGTGCCATGACTGGTGGATTGAAGTAAGGTGCAGCGAAGAGTGCAAAACCTATCATGCTGATATTCAGAAAGGTTGGAGCAAACGCCGGAATTGAAAAGCGGTTCCAGGTATTAAGAATCGCCCCCACCAGCGATGCTAACGAAATCAGCAAGATATAAGGGAATGTCACTCGCAGTAATGCAGAAGTTAATGCAAATTTGTCTGGTGTGTCGGTGAAGCCGGGCGCAGTAATAAAAATGACCCAGGGTGCAGCCAGCATCCCCAATACTGTCACCACTGCCAGAATAAGCGTTAATAAACCGGAGACATAGGCAACAAATGTCCGGGTTGCTTCCTCACCTTGCTGGCTTTTATATTCGGCCAGAATCGGTACAAAAGCCTGTGAAAAAGCCCCTTCAGCGAAGATACGCCGCAATAAATTAGGTAATTTGAATGCGACAAAAAAGGCATCCGTTGCCATACCGGCACCAAAAACCCGCGCGACAATCGCATCGCGAGCAAAGCCCAACACGCGGGAAAACATGGTCATTGAACTGACAGCTGCCAGTGATTTCAGTAGATTCATAGGTTTTTCTGATCTGTTTTCCGATCTGTATTTGCAAAATACGCTGTAAATATCAACGCCTGCTATAAGCAGGCGCTGCTTCTACCCAATATTGGATGGATTGTATCAGTTCTGGCCGGCTATTCCGCCACCTGCTGTTGTAACAGAATCTCTATCATTCGTTGCGCGAGGATAGCCTCTTCACCTGACACTTGCGGTATCGTCTGGTTACTGACCGCGGCAATAAAGTGATGAACCGCCCCGCTAAAGCCTCGTTGTTCTAATGTGGTTTGCCAACCAGGTGCGGGCAAATTTATCACTTGCCCGTCGGACTCCTGCTGCCATTGGCGCATATCCGTAATCTGATAGCAGGTACCGGGGCTAACCGCTTGCACACTTTCGCGTTGAGTTCCGCCGTTGCGATGCATGCTGGTGGTGATCAGACAATCCCCCGCCTGGAAATGGTGTTCGGCATACAGCATCTGCTGTTGTGGGTTTGTTTGTATCACCCCACTCAATAATTTTGCCTTCTCCCCCCCCAGCCACAGCGCCGTATCCACCACATGCAGATAATCATCAAGCAAGGTAAAACGGACATCATTTGGCCCGACACTATTCTGCCGATGTTTCTCCATGCGCAGCGATACAGGGTGACTCATTTGCTGCTTAAGCTGCTGATATAAAGGCGCGAAACGTCGATTAAATCCCACCATTAGCGCCAACCGTTGCTTCGCCGCCAGTGCAATCAATTGCTCAGACTGCGCAATTGTTTCAGCTAATGGTTTATCGACATAAACATGGATCCCGGCCTGCAATAACGCGCTCACCACCTGAAAATGGCTCGCGGTACTGCTGTGGACGAAGATGGCATCACATTCAGCGGCCAAGGTATCCAATCGCGAGAAGTAACGCATGCGATAGCTGTCACATACTGGTTGTGCTTTTATCTGATTGGGAGAAAACGCCCCCACCAATTGCCAGTCCTGCGCTTGGGTCAAAATAGGCAAATAAGCCTTTTGCGCAATGCCGCCAAGGCCGACAATGCCGACGCGTAATTTTTTATCAACACCGGATTGTTTCATAGCATCCTTATTAATCATCCAGCTGTATCAACACTTCGTCCAGACGACGAGTCAGCGCCATGACCTGCTGTTCGAGCTGAGCGACTCTGGCTTCAAGATCACGGCCCCCTTCTGGCGCACTTTGTGCTGCTGAAGACAGGGGTGCAATATCGCCACTGAGCAGATGCATAAAGCGGCTTTCTCGTTTGCCTGGCTCGCGCGCTAAGCGCACCACGAAAGGCCCATCATCGCGTAAAGATAACTGATTGAGTACTTCTTCAGTTTCAGCCACATCAGAAAACTCATACATCCGGCTGGTACGAGTACGCAACTCGCCCGGCGTCTGTGCGCCGCGCAAAAATAGTGTGGTCATCACGGCCAGTTCAGCGGGAGAAAACTTCAAATTGCCAAATTCTGAATTACAAAAACGGTGCTCATACTTCATCACCCGATTGCCGCTTTGGGTGCGGATAAGGTGTTTTTTCAACAAAAAATCCAGTGTTTGTTGCACCTCTGATTCAGATAACTCCATTACTGGTTCACGGTTGGTTTTCTGATTACAGGCAATCGTCACACCATTGAGTGACATCGGATATTGCTCTGGCGTGGTCACTTGTTTTTCCAGTAAACAGCCAATAACTCTGGCTTCCTGTGCATTTAAACTGTGTTTCATCCTGACCTCAGCGAGTTGGCGTCCATTCTTTGTTAGTCAAAGCCGTCAGCACATGATCGCGCCATTGACCATCAATTAATAAGTAATCTTTCGCGTAGCCTTCACGTTCAAATCCAAGGCGTTCGAGCAAATTACCGCTACGATGATTATGCGGCATATAGTTAGCCATAATACGATGCATCCGCTCTTGCCGCTGCATGTAGCGAATCAGGGGTTGTAAGGCTTCAAACATCAGCCCCTGCCCCTGCCAGCGCTCACCTAATGAATAGCCAAGAAAGCAGGCATGGAACGAACCGCGCAACACATTGCTAAAATTCGCCACACCACGGACTTCTTTTTCTTCTGGATCTAACAAAATAAAATAATAGGCGCTGCCTTGTTTTTGCAGTTCCATTATCATTCCCAGCCGGGCCTGCCAGCCAGAAGGCATGCAATGACTTTGATCACGCACCGGCTCCCAGGGTTTAAGAAATGCCTGATTTTCAGCGTAATACTCCGCCATGCGATACGCATCACGCTCATTAACCAACCGTAGTGACATTCGGTCTGTTGTTAAGCGGATTTTAGGTGTTGCTGAATGATAGCCGAACATCTGCTCCCCTTTGGCTATGCGCTGTACTCAATTAGCGACAATCTTTTTTATTCAATATACCTGTTGTCGGGCTGCCACGTAAAACGATGGCCGCGCTCTTTTGACACATCAGTACAGAAAAATTGCGCAACTAAAGAGCCAAAAAGGCATTTTATTATGAAACTGTCGGTGAGGTAACGTATTGACGATAAAAAATATTATCAATCCGAATTCTGCATTCTTGTCATCTTAACCAGGTTTGTTAGACAGATGCACCACAGCAAATTGAAACTGCTGATCACTATCGCCATCATTTGAAAATTTTCCCGTCATAAAATCAATTCTATTATATAGGCTGACTCGAACATCCAATTAGTTTCATTATATCCGTAGCAATTTGTTATTCGCTCTGCCAAATTAAATTACAGGCTATTTACATTGATACATCCATTATGTGTTCTTTTTGCAGTAGCTCTGCCAGGCAATATTTACAACGATAAAAAACAGACTCAGATTAATGATTAAATGCATGAAACCCCTGCACAAAACATAAGCAATTCTCTTCCCTAATTTGTCTATTTGTATTAAAATTTCGCTGAAGGAAAATAAGGATCATCAACAAATAATTAAGGGACATTATGGACATTCATCTTAATCAAAAAAGTAGATTTATCGAGTATTATCAAGCCATTGCAATGACTAACAGTGACAAGCTATTAAGGGTAGCCAGAGATGTTTCGCGTTTTGTTCTTCGTGATGCTCTCGTTAGGGCAAGGTTTGAAAATGAAATAAAAGATTTTATTAGTGAACAGATGAAAATAATAAAATCAGCCAGAACGGAATCTGATTGCAAGATAGCTATCGATAATTTGAATAAAGAGTGCAGCCATCTCCTTGAACAAGATCTTATGCTGAAAACCAAACGAGCCAAAACTGTTGTCTCTATAGAACTTAAAAAAGATCGAGATACTTGGGGCTATGTCATACAAGGAGTTAATATAGTAGTTAGTGGACTTACAATTGTCGCAGGATTTACTTTAGTGGCAGGGACTGTAATGTCTGGGAATGTGATAGGAGTTATAAGTGGGGCAACAATAATTTTACATGGCTTTAATGGTTTCCAGGAAGGTATTAAAAATCTGATAAGCGGGTCTGACTCCTCAACAGGCTTTATGCTAAACGGTTATATAGCGACCGCTGAATTTTTAGGCTTTGAGAAAAAAGTGGGTGTGTTAGCCTATAACTTTATGAGTATTGGATTATCAGGTTATGGAATGGCAAGAATGGTTCTGAAACCTGATGCTTGGAGACTGTTTAGACATATCCCAACTGATTATGTGAGAAACATAAAAACTATGGGATATGGTTCATTAGCCATTGAAGGCACCGGTAATACTTTATCAGTTAAAGCAATTAACGATAGCCAATAACGCTAATCACATTATTCTTTCAATGACACAAAGAATAACTTCGCTCCTAATAGCATGGGAGCGATAAAATACATAACTATAAGACCAAATGTCAGAGCTACACTATATGATATAAAATCAAGGAAATCACCTAAAATAAAAATTGCCAACCCAATCAATAAAAATAAAACTTTCAACAATGTCATAACTAAAAAGAGTTTTTTTAGCTTTCCTATGACAACGTCAAAGGTAGAATTATTCCCGATAGCTTGTTTGCGTATAAACTCAACATCCCTTTTTGAGATAAATTTTTTCTCTGATAACAACATCTCAATACTTTTATCGTCCATAATAACCTACTATCCGCATTAAACAATTTTATATGGTATCGTATTTTCGTGTGATGCTGCAATCATACAACTTAA